>CAKZSF010000303.1 GCA_937920575.1 uncultured Sphingomonadaceae bacterium
CTTCTCACCCAAGAGCTGGCGCAAGAGCGCGAGCGAGTGGAATCTGCACTCGACATTCGCACGCGTGTGCTGTCGCATTTCGCTCACCAGTTTCGTACGCCCTTGAGCAGTCTGTCAGGCGTTGTGGATCTGTTGCGCGAATCGTCGCGCACCGATGTCGAAACGGAGGCTCTCGATTTTGCTGAGCATGCGACCGAACGCCTTGTTGCCTTGGTGGATGAGGCAATTGCCGAAGCGCAAGGAGAAGGTGAAGAAGTCTCCCTTTTCCCGGCTCCAACGGAACTGGCGCATGTACTCAAACAGTGCCGCACGTTCTGGCAAAAGGTCGGCGAGGATACCGCGAATGCGGCAAGTGTGACATTCGAGATTGCTCAAGATCTGCCCGATACCGTTCAAGTCGATGCTGTGCGTTTGCGGGAATTGCTCGACTGCATGATTGGGTTTGGCCTGGAAACGAAACAAGACACGGTGCTGTCTGCCGAATGGCATGATGGGTTGGCGCTGCTGCTAAGCGCAGAATCTGGCGAGGCTTTTCCCGAAGGTGAAGAGCTCGCTCAAGAGCCGCAATTGCGCCGCGCGCATTTCTTGGCCGATGCCATGGGTGGGTCTTTGTCACGCAAGCCGGGCAAAACCCCTGCGATATCGGCATATTTACCGTTGGACGAGGTTGCGTCCCAATCTGATCAAGCGACGCAATTGGTGAACTCCGCTGGAGAGCCGCCTCATATCCTTTTGGCAGAGGATACGTTGACCATTCAGCAGGTTGTCGCCGCCCTTCTGGAAAAGATCGGATGCCAGGTTGATGTCGCGTCGGATGGGGCAGAGGCGCTCGAAGCCGCTTTGGACAATCGATATGATGCCATTTTGATGGATTCGCAGATGCCTGTGATGGACGGCGTCACGGCGTTGCAAAGGCTTCGCGCCAGCGGATCATCGAATTCGCAAACACCGGTGATCGGGATAACGGCGCACAGCCTGCAAGAAGAGCGCGATCGGCTGATTGCTGCCGGCATGTCTGCGTGCCTGACCAAGCCAATCAAAGAAACAGACATACGCTCCGCTCTCAAAACCGCGATGATGATGTCGGGCGGATCGGGCGATAATGATCAGCTGTTCGATCTGGATCGGTTCAAAGCGGCGTTTGAAGCCTTACCCGTGCATTTCCATGAACGGTTTCTGGCGGCAGTCGAGGCGGATCTCGACAATTATGGTGAAGAGTTCAAGCAGTCAGTCAGTGCGCAGGATGAAGAGCTGGCTGACCGAAAAGCTCATGCCCTGAAAGGCGTTGCTGCCAATGTCGGGGCGGTCAAGTTGGTGGAAGCGTTGGAGTCATTCCGCGCTTCTGACGGTTTGCAATCCGAGAAACAGTTTGCAGAAGTATGCGAACAGCTTGCCGCTACAAGGGCAGGTTGCGGCAAGCTGTTCGCGGCAATGATCTCTGATCAATAGGCCCCCCGGCCTGAGATCACTGCGGGTATCGTGCGAAGAAGGATCGCAACATCGGTCAACAAGCTTTGGCGTTGCAGATAGGCGACATCCATCGCCAGTTGCTGCTTGAAGGGGATTTCCGCCCGCCCCGATACTTGCCAGATGCACGTAATGCCGGGTTTGCCGCGCAGGCGCTTCAGCGCCGGGTTGCTGTAAGCTTGCACTTCGCTGCCCAAAGCAGGGCGGGGGCCAACCAGCGACATTTCACCGCGCAGCACGTTGATCAGTTGAGGCAACTCATCGACGGAGAAGCGGCGGATCAACCGGCCGATGCGTGTAATCCGCGGATCGTTGCGCATTTTGAAGCAGATGCCTGACCGCTCGCTTTGGTCGAGCAGGGCGGTTCTGCGGGCTTCTGCATCAAGGTACATTGAACGGAATTTGAGCATTTCGAAACTGCGGCCATCTTCCCCAATCCGCAATTGGCGGAAGAAGATGGGACCGCGATCCTCCAAACGGATCGCGGCCCCCACCAGGAGAAACAGTGGCAGAAGGGTGGCCAGTGCGAGGAATGCTCCGGTTACATCAAGCGCGCGTTTGCAGGCGCTCGACACTTTCGCGGCGATGCCTCGTACAGTCAGCGCATGCGCCAGTGCATGAGTCAAAAATACGGCATTTCCAACCAGATATCGATTGGCGAGACGGCGCGGTTCCATCGCAAGGCGCCATGCCCATTCGCAGCCTATTGCACGGACTGCCTTCGGGGCACGCGCAATCTGGCCGGAATAATAGTCGAACAGACCGCCGACACCCAAGATGACTGGCACGTTGAGCCGGTCTTTAACGCGGGCAATCCAATTTTCTTGCAAGGGAACGCCGAAACCCACGAACAGCAGGTCTACGCCGGACTGATTGATCCGTGCGATGAGATGCTCTTCCTCATCTGCTGAGAAATAACCGTCTGCGGTGCCGGCAAAGCGCAAGTCAGTGAAGGTGGCCTGCATCGTGTCCGCGGCGCGCTGTGCGACACCGGGCGCTCCACCCAGCAAGAAGATTGATTGGCCTGTTGCCTCCGCATGGCGACAAATTTCTGGGAAAAGATCAGTGCCGTTTAGGTTCTCGCCAAACGGGCGCTGTGCCATTTTCGATGCGATCCGCATACCGCTACCATCTGGCAGAATTAAATCGCTCGCTTCCACGGAGGAGACATATTCCGGATCGCGCATCAGCGTGTTGATACAATGCGCATTGATGAAGTTCACAATCGTCCGCTTGCGAAAACGGGCGCGCGCCACAATTGTTTGCGCAGCCTGGTCCAACGTATCGCGTACAATCGGCAAACCGAAGAGATCGGTTGTCTCAGCCGTGCGTGAAGCCAGCTCAAGGTCGGAGACAAAGCTCTCTGACTGAATAGTGGCTGGCATGGATGCGAGATCGTGTTTCATGGCTAAGCTCCTTTGATAGCGTTGCCGTTCACAGAGCATCGACCGTGCCAGTTTTGAAAATTCGCAATTAAAACAGAGTGTTGGGTTATACTCACTTCGATCCGGTGGGATGCGGGTGATCGCATTTTTGCATTTTGCGTCACCGTTTTTCGCGAATGCGATCAATTGATGATGCATTTTGCGAAAAGTGGTGACAGCTGGTCTGCTGGATCAGGAAAAATACATTAAAAACAGAATGATAGAATTTTGGCACGCGAGTTGCGAAGTGCTCAGCAGTCGAAAAGGAACTGCTTGTGCGAATTGCGAAACTCTCTCACGTCCTGCCTGCAAATCTTGCATCTCTGATGCGTGGGTTCGCGAGCTATGCGTCTGCGGAATTGGTCAATCGCATTGTACGGTTAGGGGCCATTCTTGTCATTGCACGCCAAGCTGATCCGGCTTTGCTCGGCACGGCGGCGCTTGCGCTATCCCTGTTCGAGCTCACCCGTGTGTTGACACAAGCAGGCATTGGACAGCGCATCGTCGCAGCGACCGATGCAGAGCTGGCCAGCATCTGTGCAAGAGCGCAGCAGCTGTTTTGGCTTTGCTGTGTTGCGGTCGCGATCATTCAATTGCTTGTCGCAGCTGCGCTTGCGTACTTTTTCGCGCAGAATGAAGCCGCTGCGATGCTGGCCGTGTTGAGTGTGGTCTATCTGATCATGCCGCCGGGGCTGGTTCAGATTTTCCTATTGATGCGCGATGAGCGGCTGGGCGCTTGTGCCAGCATTGGCGCAACCCAAGCCATTCTCGATCACATTCTGACCGCTGCTCTGATCGTCGTGTGGCCTAGCGCCTGGGCGATTGTCTTGCCCAAGCTGCTCACCGCGCCGGTTTGGACTATTTTGGCCCGTCTTGCCCGCCCTTGGGTGCGCGACAACGCATCGCTCGCACCAATTGGCGAATTTCGCGCCTATTGCGGCGGCGTGTTGGCCAGCGAACTGATGGCGGCTCTGCGCATCCATGCAGACAAGTTGGTGCTTTCAGCGATGCTGGGCGTGAGCGCGATGGGTTCCTACTACTTCGCCTTTGGCGCAGGGCTGGGTATCGCCCAATCGTTGATCACATCTTTCGCGACGGTCTTGTTCGCATCGCTGTGCCGCATTGAAGCCGGAGAGGCGCGCCAGCGCCAGTTCCGTCAAGCGCTGCTGATTGGGCTCGCCGTGTTGGTGCCCGTCGTATCGGCGCAAGCCTTGTTGGCTCCATATTATGTCCCGGTGATTTTCGGCGCGCATTGGGCTGCGTCTGCGACCTATCTGTCTGTGCTGGCGCTGGCTGCAATTCCGCTGTTCCTTGTGCAGGGCTTGGGCGCACTTTTCCGTGCCAATGGCGCTGCAGGTCAGGACGCAAAGCTTGGCTCGATTGCCACATTTTTCGCTCTTGCTGGTTTGACGCTTGGCGCAACCCATTCGTTGGTAGCGGCCTGTGCTGGCTACTCGCTCGGCCTCGCGCTGGCGGTCGCCCCCGCAACATATCGCATGGCGCGCCTGCGCCTCCCTCAACCTTCCTATTCCAAACCAATCCAACAGGAGATCTCGTGATGAACACTCCCAAATTTTCCGTGATTGTGCCCGTTTACAACGCCTTCGAAACATTGGCGTCGACGGTAGCCAGCGTCCTGAACCAGTCTGATCAGGATTGGGAATTGATCCTCATCGATGATGGTTCGACGGATCGGTCGCTGACGCTGATGCTTGATTTTGCCGCAGAGGATGATCGAATCCGAGCAATCTCGCAGTCCAATGCCGGGCCATCAGCTGCGCGCAATCTTGGCGCGCAATTGGCTCGCGGTGAGTTTCTGGCTTTCCTGGACGCTGATGACCTTTGGACGGTGAACAAACTGGCCGCGCATCGCGAGTTTCACGATACCTATTTGGGCGTCGATGCCAGCTTTGCGCAGATCGAGTTTTTGGAAACCGCGGCCAATGGTGATCGGGTCGTTCGGACATTGAGCACAGTCCCATCGGGCGCGCTATCCCTTTCGCATATCGTGGGAGAGAACCCGGTTTGCACAACCTCCAATCTGGTTATTCGTGCTGGTGCATTCGCGGAGCTTGGCGGATTTTCGGTGGGCATGGACTATGCAGAAGATCAGGAGTTCGTCGCCCGCTATGTCGACAAAGGCCATCTGATCATGGGCGTTGGTCATAAGCTGGTCAGCTATCGCATGATGGAATCCGGCCTGTCTGCTGATTTGGAAGCGATGCTCAATGGTTGGCGTGCGCTTGCGAGCACCTATGCCGAGCGGATCGATGTTCAGGCAATGGAAGCCGTCTATTGCCGCTATCTCGCACGGCGCGCGCTGCGGACCGGTGCCCGGCCCAAGGTCGCTATCGACTACATGATCGCGGGTTTGCAGCTGAATGCAGCAGCATTCCTCGCCGACCGTCGCCGCGGAATCATGACCATCCTTGCAACTCTATTGAGCCCGACGATGCCGCGCCCTTTGCGCCGTCGCATGTTCGCTTAACCCTTTCACATTATTCTCTTCACAGGAGCCACTCATGACCACTCCCGCAATTTCCGTCGTTATGCCCGTCTACAATGTTGAGACATACATTGCCGAAGCGATTCAATCGGTTCTGGATCAAAGTTTCACTAACTTTGAACTCATCATTGTCGATGACGGTGGCAGCGATCGTTCAATCGAAATCGCTCAGAGCTTTGCCGATGAACGCATTCGCATAATCCATCAGGCCAATCGCGGTCTGCCCGGCGCGCGCAACACCGGCATTATGCATGCACGCGCGCCGTTGATTGCGCTCCTCGATTCCGATGACATCTACCATCAAGATAAGCTGATGCTGCATCACATCCATATGCGGGCCTGCCCAGATGTGGGAGTTAGCTATGCCGGATCGCGGATGATCGACGCCAATGGCGAAGTGATGGCCGTGGCAATGCGTCCAAAGCTCACCGATATTTCTCCTCTCGACATCTTCACGCGAAACCCGGTGGGCAATGGCAGCGCAGCTGTGTTGCGTCGATCATTCATCGACCAAGCTGCTTTCCCTCATCCAAAGGATCCGCAAAGAGTTTGCTGGTTCGATGAGGAATTTCGCCAGTCGGAGGATATTGAGTTCTGGATCCGTTTGAGCGTCAAGCACAGCGTCAAATTTGAAGGTATTTCCGGTCTCCTGACAGACTATCGGATCATTGGCGGAGCATTGTCTGCAAACATCGTCAACCAGTATGTCAGTTGGCAGAAAATGTACCGAAAACTGGCCGAGATTGCCCCTGACTTTGTCGCCAAGCATGGGCGAAAGGCGCGGGGATACCAGTTGCGGTATCTTGCTCGCCGCGCCGTGCAGCTTGGCGATGTTGGCTTCTCTGGTGAACTGTTGTTGGACGCCCTGCGATCCTATCCGGGAATGCTTTGGCGTGAACCCGCCAAGACGTTTGTGACGGGACTGGCCATCGCAGTGGGCAAAGCCCTAGGCAAAGAGCGCTTTTCTTGGCTCGCACAACGCTATCTGAAAGGCGCTGCGGCATGATGACCGCGGTTCACTTGCTTGATGACTTTGCGATGGGCGGAGTCATGCGAGCGCTCAGCCTATTCGAAGAGCCTGAGTTCAACGACATTCTGAAATCGCGGATCGAGCCGGTGCCCACTACGGCCCGGCTCGCAAAGCGTTATGACGCCGATCTAATCGTAGTCCATATCCCGCCGAGCTGGCGGCGGATGCCATGGATTGTGAGCCTGCGCGCGCTCAATCCCACCGCTCAAATTGTTCATGTTGAGCACAGCTATACCCAAGGGTTTGAACGCCACATGGTGGCCAACACAAAGCGGTTTCGTGCGATGATGCGTATGGCGTTCACTTTCGTCGACACAATCGTCTGCGTCTCTCACGCGCAGCGCCACTGGATGGTCACGGCAAGTGGAGCCCCAGCGGACAAATTTCGAACCATTTATCCATGGAGTGGCCGGGAAGATTTGCTCGAGCTTGCTCCTGCGGGGAAATTGGAGGGACGGCCTATCAGGCTCGCAGCCTATGGCCGCTTTGCTGAGGTGAAAAACTTCCAAGCTCTGGTTGATGCTGTTGCCTTGCTTGGCTCTAGCAAGTGTTCGTTGGCGCTCGGTGGTTCGGGCCCGCTTCAGGCGGAACTGGAGCAAGCCACAGCACGGGCCGACAATGTCCAATTGGTGGGCCAAGTTGAGGATGTATCCGCGTTTCTCGAAACCTGCGACGCGGTGATCGTTCCATCGCTTTACGAGTCGTTCGGTCTTGTCGCGACAGAGGCACGCCTCGCTGGCCGCCCGGTGTTGGTGGCTGATGTTGATGGGTTGCCGGAACAGGCAATCTCAGGCGGTATGGTCGCACAATGCGATAGCGCCAATGCAATAGCTTTTGCGATTGGGCAGTTTGCTCAGCAGCCTCTGGAGAGAATGGCACAGCAGGCGAGAGCCTCTGCCTTGGGTCATCGCAACGAAGTGATCACTGGATGGAAGTCGTTGGTCGCACAAGGCTAGGCTAGTCAGCCAACAGCCACTAGCGGACTGATCGAGAAACGGCAGCGGGGGACTATCCCTGCTGCCGTTTTTCTTTGCTTGAAAGCGCGATGCCGATCGCGGCCCATGCAGGCCAGGTGAGATAGGCCAGCATCTCCAAATTCTCGCCAAAGCTGTAGAGCAGCATGATGATCGTCAACGCAAAGCCGCAGCGATAGACTGGCGCGCTTGCGGCCTTCAGCAAGAGAACAATCAAGCTCAGGCCAAGGGGCACAGCCAGCGCCAATGCCCCGAGGGCGCCTTTCACGAACAACAGCCCGTACCAGCTATGGTGGCTGCCAATCGGCATATATTCCACCAAATGCGGGCCGTTCTCGACGATGCCATGGCCAAACCATGGTGCCTCGTTCTGCCAGCGCTCGATGGCAATCCTTGCGAGAGTTTCGCGCACGCGGGTGGAGTCTGCTCTTGCTCCTTTGATGTCTCCGATTAGCCCCTCTGCCCATTCAGCGAGCGGCAGCCCGAAGACTCCCATCACAAGCGCCACTGGCGAGGCCAATAGCCAGGTGAGCGGTTTGTTGATGTGTTTCAGCCCCCAACGCATCGGGAGCACAATCAGGATCGCAAGAAGCGCCAGCCGAGATTGCGAAAGCACTGCAATCAGCAACCCGGCCAAGATTCCGACGCTGCGCCAGCCAAGCGACTTTTCTTGCAAGGCAAGGACAATGTGGATCACCGCGACCATGCCGGCGGCGGGCGACCAAGGCGCAAAAAACTGCCAACGCGGTGTGCCCGCCCCTGGCTCGATTGTGTAAAGAGTGGCCGAGAAATATTCAGGGCCGGATCCCCCGATCACTTTGAGTGGTGAGACCCAAAGCTCGGCTGGTAGCCCAAGAAACGGTGCCACTAGAAACACTGGCAACACGATCAAAGTCTGTCCGCCCAGTTGGCAAACCGCTCTCGCTATCGTTTCGATGCGCACGCCCAAAATGGCGCAAGCAACCGGGAAGAGCGCGATCAAGGCCCAGCCCTTGGCCCAACCGATCGTCGATTTGATCGTCTGGCCTGTGCCCAGCTGATAGTTTGTGTGACCAACCCAGAGGATGATCAGCATGGCGATCATACCGCCCACCCATGCCCATAATGGCCAATTGATGGCAGCGGGCGCTGAAGGGGCGGTTTGGTCGCGCACATACACAGAGTATGCAGCCATCAGCCCCAAGACCCAGCCAAGGGCGGGGCCCACGATATACAACCCTCCGACCAGCCATAGCAGCCAAGTCGATCGGATTGTGATCGCGATCAGGCGTTCGGCAGCAGCTTGCGAATGATCGGTTGGCGAAGCCATAACAACATGAACCCAATAAGAAGGAGGAGAGTGGCGCCGGCGGCACCGCCCAAGATAAGCAGCGTATGCGGCGCAGCTTTGCTTCGCGGCAGCGAAGGCACCTCAAGCGTTTGCACGAGCGGATAGGATGCAAAGGGATCCGATTTGTTCGTGTCGAGACGCGCGAGAGCGGAGCTGAAAACCGCTTCGGCAACGCGCAATTCGCGAGTGAGTTCAGCCAGTTCAGCCGCTTGCGTAACCATCTTGCCGCTTTTGGCGCTTTCCTGACCAATTTGGCGACGGATTTCGGCCAAGGCTGCATTCGATCCGCTGCTGTCGCTGTCGCGGGTCATCAGCGTTTCGAACAAGGCGGCCCGGTTTCCGGAAACCGCAAGGTCAGCAAATTTCAACACGGTCTGACGGTTCAAACCGGCCAAGGATTTTCCGCGTCTGGCCAATTCGCCAAGGACTTCGGATTTCTCAGCGTTCAGCTCCTCCATCCGGCCATGCGCCGGGCCAAGCGTTGCACCTTGTTCAGCGCTCTCAGTTGAAAGCTCGGCATAGCGATCCAACGCCTTGGTGAACACCGGATCAGCTTGGAGACGTAAGGCGCGGTTGGCGGTGGTTGGTGAGACGCCGAGCGTGTTCGCCAATCGGCTTCTGGCAGCGCTGGTCTGACGGTTGGCGACGCGGGCCATACGTTCGCGATCCTTCAGTTCGTCCAAGGTCGCGATACGGTTCTTGTACTGGTCAAGCGATACCAAACCAGTGCGGCCCTGAAACTCCAGCAGTTTGCGCTGAGCCTCGGCAACTTTGGTGTCGAGTTCGGCAATACGTTCCTTGTCGGCATCTTCCCGAGTGGAGGCTTCATCGGCCCGCAAATCTTCCAATGCATTCATGAAAGCGGCACGAATCGCGGTTGTGCGTTCGCGTGCTTGCTCCGGAGTGGCCCCCGGCATTTTCACTGCAATCAGATTGGTCTGATCAGTCAGTTTGATTGTTGGTTGCGGAAAACTCGACGGATCCTCGCCCAGTGCCTTTGCTGCGTCTGCCACAATCAAATCGGACATCAGCAGGCGTTTGTAGTTTTC
>CAKZSF010000304.1 GCA_937920575.1 uncultured Sphingomonadaceae bacterium
GAAATTGTTGCGAACGTCAAAGGCAATGGCGTGTTCGCGAAGATGAAATTCGAAAGCGGCGTCCACCGCGTGCAGCGCGTGCCGGTGACCGAAAGCGGGGGCCGCATTCACACGTCAGCCGCCACTGTTGCAGTGTTGCCCGAACCCGACGAGGTTGATGTCCATATCGACGCCGGTGACCTAAAGATCGACACCTACCGAGCGAGCGGCGCGGGCGGCCAGCACGTCAACACGACCGACAGCGCGATCCGCATCACGCATGAACCAAGCGGGATTGTCGTGACCTGTCAGGACGGACGGAGCCAGCACAAGAATCGCGAGAAGGCGATGCAAGTGCTGCGCGCGAGACTCTATGAAAAAACGCGCGAGGAAACGCAGGGCGCAGAGGCCGAGGCGCGCAAGGCGATGGTCGGCAGCGGTGACCGTTCCGAACGCATCCGCACGTATAATTTCCCGCAAGGCCGTGTGACCGATCACCGGATCGGGCTGACGCTCCACAAGCTGGAGGAAATTCTCGCTGGAACGGGCCTGACCGAATTGGTCGAGGCGCTGATCGCGGAGGATGAGGCCAAGCGACTGGCGGCGTTGGACGGTTGACCGTTGGAGAGGCCATTCGAGCCGCGACCCAGCGATTGTCCGAAACGTCCGACACGGCGCGCCTCGATGCGGAGCTGCTTATGGCGCATGCGCTGGGCGTCTCGCGCTCGGACATGCTGCTCAAACACGGCACCGATGTTGAGCCACAGGCTTTTGCGGGCTTGATTGACCGCCGCTCAGGTCACGAGCCCGTCGCATATATTATCGGGAAGCAGGAGTTCTATGGCCGCGAATTCGCGGTCACGCCCGATGTGCTGATTCCGCGCGGGGATAGCGAAACGCTGATCGAGGCCGCGTTAGAATTTGCGCCCTATGCCAAACGCGTCCTCGATCTGGGCACTGGCAGCGGATGCTTGTTGCTGACCGTGCTGGCCGAATTGCCCCAAGCTGAAGGAGTCGGGATTGATGCATCCAGCGCAGCGGTCAAAGTGGCGTCCGATAATGCGGCCAGGCTGGACGTCGCAGGCCGAGCGCGCATGTGTCACACAAGCTGGTCGGAAGAGGGGTGGGCAAAGGATCTGGGTCAGTTCGATCTGATCCTCGCCAATCCGCCGTATGTTGAGGAGGCCGCCAACCTCGATCCATCAGTGCGCGCGTTCGAACCCGCGCAGGCCTTGTTCGCGGGGGCGGATGGTTTGGAGGACTACAAGACAATCATCCCTCAATTGCGCGGCCTTATGAGCGCAGACGGTATAGCGATCTTGGAAATCGGCTCCGCGCAAGCCGAAAGCGTATCCGAAATCGCTCGTCAGCATGGCTTTGCCACCCAATTGCGGCGCGATCTGGCGGATCGCCCCCGTGCACTCATTCTCACTTAGGGCTTGGCAAGGGCGAAAAAGCACATTACGCCTGTCTTCACGGTTTCTAGGAAAGCCGTTGGCTTCCTGAACAACCGGCTCCAACATTTGCAATGGCGCGCAGGCGATGGCCCGCGCGTGCAGATAAGGGGAACCCCGCGATAGACATTGGAATATTGCGGATAGACAGGGGTCTAGCGTCCCGGTTCGACATCTATCAGCTAGGCTGATCGATCCGCACCGCTCGCCAAATGAGGATAAACACTCCCTTGAATAACAATCGTGGCAACAATCGCCGCCGTGGACGTGGCGGCAATCGCCAACAGGGCAATCCCAATCAGCAGAACCGGATCGACAACCGGGCGCGCGGCAATGCGCCCCAAATGCTCGATAAGTACAAGAAGCTCGCCCATGATGCGCAGTTGAATGGCGATCGGGTGCAGATGGAATATTATCTGCAGTTTGCTGACCACTATTTCCGCGTGCTCGCAGATAACAAAGCGCGTAAGGACGAGGCGCAGGCCAAGCGCGATGAAGAGCGCGGCTCCAGCGGTGATGACCAGGATAGCGACGATGAAGAGCGCGGGCAGCGTGGCCAGCGCGGCCGTCGCCGCCAGCGCGATGATCGCGATGACAGAAGCAGCCGCGACAATCGCGATGATGATACCTCATCAAGCGAGGCAAAAGAGCGCAATGACGACGACGATCAGGATGAGGTCGTTCGCGAGGTGAAGCCTCGGCGTCGTGCGCGCAAACCAGCGCCCGCGAAAAGCTCTGACGAGGGCAATGGACTTGACCCGGCGGCTCTGCCGCCCGCGATCTCGTCGAGCGATGATGGCGAAGACGAAGCGCCCAAACCACGCCGCCGCGCACGCAAGAAGCCTGCTGATGAGGCGAAGGATGATTCCGGCGATGAGGCGATGGCCGCTGCTGAATAAGCCCGGCGAAAGCGCATTTCGACCATGCCCGATGCGATAGGCGTTTCGTGGGAGCTGCTAAAGCGTTGGGTTTTGCAGCATTCGCGCCTGTCCGCGTTGGTGCTGGGCGTCATCGCTGCGCTGGGATTTGAACCGACGCATTTCTGGTGGCTGACGTTGTTAGCGCTGGGCGGTTTAACCGCTTTGATTGCGCGGGCAGAGTCGGCAAAATCCGCGTTCATCCTTGGTTGGATGTTCGGTTGGTCGCATTTCACATTGGGCAACACCTGGTTTGCCCATGCTTTCACTTATCAGGATGCAATGCCGCACTGGCTGGGCTGGCTCGCTTCGCCGCTTGTGGCCTTGTATCTTGCCATCTATCCCGCGCTCGCGGCATGGCTGGCGCACCAGTTTGTCGGCCGGTTGGTACGCGGAGGTGGGAATGGTCTCGCACTACCGCTGGCTTTTGCCGCGGCATGGATTCTGACCGAATGGCTGCGCAGTTGGGTCTTCACCGGCTACCCTTGGAACCCACTCGGGATCATTTTCCTTGGTGATTTCTCTCACTCTGGCGTTGCCATGCTCGCGCAATGGATGGGCACCTATGCATTGTCAGGCTTTGCGGTGGCCATTGCAGGGCTGCTCTGGTGGAGCGAGATCCATCACAAGCGGTTGCTGGAACTAGGCATTGGTCTGGCGCTTGTGGCGGGAATGTATCTGCCAGCCGGATCGGGGAACGGCGATGAGGAAGGCACGATCAACTACACCGTCGTTCAGCCCGATGTGCGGCAGGGCGTGCTCAACGATCCTGCCTATTTCGACCAGAATTTCATCAAAGCGGCCAATCTCAGCCTTCCTGATGGGCAGTTGCCAAACAACAACCGCATCGTCTTTTGGCCTGAATCCGGCCTGCCTGACTATATTCAGGATGGCTATCCGCCGCTCTATTATCAGCGCTTCACCGCTGGTGGGGATCCCAAATTTGCGCGC
>CAKZSF010000305.1 GCA_937920575.1 uncultured Sphingomonadaceae bacterium
GGTCCTCCTCCACCATGCGGGGTTGAAAACGTCTTGTGCAGATTGATGTGCATCGCATCGACGCCCAGATCGCCCGGCCGCACCTTGCCGATGATCGCGTTAAGGTTTGCCCCATCGCAATAGACGAAACCGCCCGCCTCATGCACCGCCGCAGAAATCTCGCGCAGATCGCTTTCGAACAAGCCGCAAGTGTTCGGATTGGTGATCATTACCGCCGCAACATCCGGGCCCAACCGAGCCTTCAGCGCCTCAAAATCAACCCGCCCAGCATCCGTCGCGGGGATTTCCTCGACGCGATAGCCAGCAAAGGCGGCCGTAGCCGGGTTCGTGCCATGGGCACTTTCAGGCACGAGCACCACTTCGCGTGCATCACCGCGCGCCTCCAGCGCTGCGCGAATGCACAATATACCGCAAAGCTCTCCATGCGCGCCCGCCTTGGGGCTCATGGCAACGCTGTGCATGCCGGTTAGGTCGATCAACCAGAATGCCAGCTCGTTGATCACTTCCAACGCACCGCGAACTGAGCTGACCGGCTGGAGCGGATGGACATCGGCAAATCCGGGGAAACGCGCGACCCGCTCGTTCAGGCGCGGATTGTGCTTCATCGTGCAACTGCCCAACGGGAACGGCCCCAGATCGATGCCATAGTTCTGGCGACTGAGACGCGTGTAATGGCGCACCGTTTCCGGTTCGCTCAGACCCGGCAGAGCAGGTTTTTCAGCGCGCAGAAACCCGTCGAGCGAAGGCAAAATATCACCGGGCTCTTCGTCAAAATCGACGCCGCAATTATCCGGGCCAGCCAGTTCAAAGATCAGCGGTTCTTCCAGCGCCAGCCCGCGATCTCCGCTTGCGGTCGCTGCGTCGCCGGAAAGACCCACGGGTCCCATTTCTGGCTTCCATCCCGATGCGTTTGGCGCGTTCATTGGGCCGCTCCTTTTAGAATTTCTTCGAGTGCTTCGGCCAACGCCTCAATGTCTTCGGTCGTTGTCGTCTCAGTTGCTGTCACTAGCAGCCATTTCGACAATTCCGGATGGCCCGGATACAGTCGCCCAAGCGATACCCCGCCGAGTATGTATCGGTCTGCCAACTCGCGCACCACGTCGCGCGCATCGATTGGCAGTTCGAGACAAAACTCGTTGAAGAACGTCTGATTGATCAGCTTCGCCCCCGGCACTTTCGAAAGGCGATCCGCAGCCGCTCTCGCCCGCGTGTGGTTGATCCGCGCCAGCTTGTTCAGGCCATCACCGCCCAGCAGACTCATGTGAATGCTAAAGGCCAGCGCACAAAGCCCTGAATTCGTGCAGATATTACTGGTCGCTTTCTCGCGGCGAATATGCTGTTCACGTGTCGAAAGCGTCAGCACGAAGGCACGTTTTCCCTCTGCATCCACAGTTTCTCCACAGAGCCTTCCCGGCATCTGGCGGACGAATTTTTCGCGGCAACCAAACAGGCCAAGATACGGCCCACCAAATTGCAGCCCAACGCCCAGCGACTGTCCCTCGCCCACCACGATATCAGCGCCCAGATTGCCCGGTGCCTCCAGCATGCCAAGCGCAACAGGCTCGGTCACAACTGCAATCAGTAGTGCGCCCTTGGCATGCGCAGCGTCCGCGACTTCTTGCAGATTACCGACGCGGCCCAGAATGTCAGGGTATTGCACGACAACGCAGGACGTCGTGTCGTCAATCCGCGCAATCAGGCCCGAATTGTCCGGCTGCCCCTGAATGGAGGGCATCGAGTCCGCTATTTCGTCCTTGGTGAACTTCGCCATGGTGCGCACAACCGCGGCGTAATGCGGATGCAACGCGCCGGACAAAACGACCCGATCACGCTTGGTAATCCGGCCCGCCATCGCGACCGCTTCCCAGCACGCGGTCGATCCATCATAGAGCGAGGCATTGGCGATATCGGTGCCGAACATCCGCGCGACTTGGGTCTGGAATTCGAACAGCACTTGCAACGTGCCTTGCGCAATCTCTGGCTGATACGGCGTGTAGGCGGTCAGAAATTCGCCACGCTGAATGAGATGATCGACGCTCGCCGGCACATGGTGGCGATAGGCCCCCGCCCCGAGGAAAAACGGCACCTGGCCCGCAACAACATTTTTGCTGGCCAACTGCTGCATATGCCGTTCCACCGCCATTTCGCTGGCGTGTTTGGGCAGGCCTGCGATTGGCTCTTTCAACAGCAAATCATCAGGCACGTCGCTGAACAGCGCGTCGACATCGCTCGCGCCGATGGCGCTGAGCATATCTGTGCGGTTGTCGTCAGTCAGGGGGAGATAGCGCATCAATAATGTCCCTTAGAGGCTCTCAACATAGGCCTTGTATTTGGCCTCATCCATCAGGCCTTCGAGTTCGCTGGCGTCGGACAGTTTGACTTTGAACAGCCAACCCTCGCCGTCCGCATCGGAGTTAACCAGCTCTGGCTGGTCTTCCAGTGCGGCATTCGCTTCTGTCACTTCACCAGAAACCGGCGCATAGACATCGGATGCGGCCTTCACACTGTCGACCACGCATGGGGCATCGCCTTTGCTGACCGTGTCGCCTGCGCCGGGCAGTTCGACGAAGGTGATGTCACCCAATTGACCTTGTGCATAATCGGTGATGCCGACCGTGCCGGTGTCGCCATCAACTTCGATCCATTCGTGGTCTTCGGTAAAATATCGGGCCATCAGGCTGCTCCCTTCGGTTTGCGGTAATAGCGAGTTGGCACGAAGGGCATTGCCACCACTTCGCACCGAATACGTTTGTTGCGGACGGCGAG
>CAKZSF010000306.1 GCA_937920575.1 uncultured Sphingomonadaceae bacterium
TGATACTGCCGCTCCGCTGCCAATTTGGCGATCGTAGGCCTGTCCCGATTGTAAAAATCATCGCGGAATTTGAAGCCATGCTCGGTCGGTACCGCCGTGAAATAGGTTATGTAGACCGGCAAATGCTGTTGCAATTGAACAATCGCAGCCGGCTCCTTGGTCGCGACCGCAGAACGGCTTCCATAGACCCAATCGGCCAGCTTCCAAGCGTGTTGCAGCCGCACGCAGCCCGCACTGAACGCCCTATGGGTTTCGTTGAAAAGTTGCCGACTGGGCGAATCATGCAGATAAATGCCCAAACGGTTTGGCATCATGAACTTGATCGCACCCATCCCATTGGCTGGACCGGGTCTCTGCCGAAGGCGCAGCGTGATGTCGCCGCTCTGCACCGCGCGCCAATTGACTTCGCTGTGGCCAAGCACGCGCGCATCATCTTCCCAACCAGAAAGCGCTTCAAAACCGCGCGTGTCGAGATAATTTTTGCCGCCGCGCAAAACCCGCGCGGCATAGCGATCACGTGTCAAATCAGGCGGAACGTTCCAGTAGGGATTAACCTCTGAATAGCTGATCATCGACGCCATAATTGGAGTCGGATCGCTTTCCTTGCCCACCACAACTCGCATGGATCCGGACATTGTTTGCCCGTCATACATATAGAGCATCTGCTCAGCCGAATCGACGAGGATGAAGCGATTGCCGGGATTGCCGGGAATCTCGCTCGCACGAACAGCATTCACATCGATGATATCGAGGAAATGGGTTGGCCCAAGATTGAGCAATCGGATGAGCTCGGCATTGGCGAGCGAACTGTCGCCCATCCCGTGTGCCTTCCGAAACGCTGAAATCTTGGCAGCAAGTTCTGCATCGAATGTCTGACCATCCGATAACCCCAGTCTCGAGCGCAAAGCCGCTACACGCGGCCCGGTAGAACCGACTTTTAGAGTAGGCCCTGCTGGAACGTTTACATTGGGCAAAGAGGCCCAAGCGGCCTTGTAGTCCGCCATTTTGCTTTGAAAACGCGCCGCAATGAAATTGGGCGATTCGGCGACAGGTTGAGAACCGGCATTGATATCAGCCGATACCGGCAAAATTTCAGCATTTGCCCCGACGCTGGACGAATCACTCGTCAATTTCTCGCGGTCAAAATTCTCGGCGAAATACATTTCGGTTTCGCCAAACCGCTGTTGTGCGAAAGCGGCCTCCCCCGCGAATGCGAGAGAGGCCACAATCGATAATGATACAGAGCAACTGACAAACGAACGCTTCGTAAAGCTCATTGAATTGTTGCTCCTTTGTGTTCTGTTAGTCGCTTAGCCGCGCTCGCCGGCCATAACGGCAGGTGGTGGCGGTGGTGGCGGTGGAGGTGGTGCCACCGGACGCGCCACTGGTGGCGGCGGAGGTGGTGCATTCACTGAACGTGCGGTCCACTGCGACGTGCTGTTGCATGAGCTGCTCATGGACATTGCACGGCCAGCAGCGAATCGGCTTCCGTAGCCCCAACACTCTTTGGCAGCAGCGGTTTGCAAACAAAGGTTTGAACCCTCTGTAAACCAGCTAGCCGCAGCAGTCGCACCGTTGGTGCCATTGATACGCGCTTGACCATTCGGGCCAAAGTATACGCTGTTACGCGTGCCATCAGCATAGGCGACGTCCACGGTGTGGCCGATAAGCTCAGCACCTGACTGTGATTGCGCGCTAGCTGCAGATGCCGACATAATGCCGAGACCGACTATGCCCACGCCGGCTAAAATCTTTCGCATGTTATTCCCTTTCGAAGATGGCCGACCCCTTCGGCCCAAATATGGTTAACAGTTGGTGATGCTCTTTGACCACAATATGATCTTAAACGCCACCTTTCTTTATGTAAACGCTAGTAAATTCCAAAAAAAGTCTTTGCACCGACCGGCAGGTGTGGTTAACAGGGCATCAATCCAGCGGCGGGAGGAACGAGCCTCTGGTCTTTGAAGGTAAGGTGAAAGGACCTTAAACAATGTCACGTAAGAAAGTTTTGACTGGGTTTCTCGCCAGCGCTGCTCTCGCAGCTTCTGGTGTTTCTGCCCAGGCATCGACCGCCGCTTCTACTGCAGCTGCCAACCCATGCGTTAACGGCATGCAAGGCTGTGTGCTCCCGGTTAAGGGTGAAGTTGCAAAGGTTGTTGAACAAGCCTCTAAAGGCGGCTTGCCAATTCTGCCCATCCTGCTTGGTATCGGCGCAGTCATTGGTCTCATCGCTCTCACCGGTGATGATGATGAGGATGAGGCACCGTTCTCACCTTAAGT
The DNA here is from genome assembly GCA_937920575.1 of uncultured Sphingomonadaceae bacterium. Lineage (GTDB taxonomy): Bacteria > Pseudomonadota > Alphaproteobacteria > Sphingomonadales > Sphingomonadaceae > CAKZSF01. Next base: position 2,281 of record CAKZSF010000306.1, read on the forward strand.
CGATTCGGCTAATATGATTTGAAAAGGGCGCCCTTACCGGCGCCCTTTTTTTGATTCTTGGCTGCTTTGATCGATTCGCTAGGGCCGTTAACCGCTAGGCTGAGCGGCAATCCACCGATCAACATGCTCCTCCAGCACGCTCAGCGGCACTGCACCGTTTTCCAAAACCGTATCGTGAAATTCGCGCAGGTCGAACTTTTCGCCAAGCGCGTCCTTGGCGCGATTGCGCAGTTCGCGAATTTTCAATTCGCCAATTTTGTACGCCAACGCCTGACCGGGCCAGGTGATATAGCGGTTGACCTCGGCATCGATGTTCCCCGGCGTCAGCGCAGTGTTATCGAGCATGAACGCCACCGCGCGTTCTTTTGACCAGCCTTTGTCGTGCAGCCCGGTGTCCACCACCAAGCGAGCCGCCCGCCACATTTCATAGCTGAGGCGCCCCATCTCTTTGGCTGGCGTATCATACAGCCCCATCTCAATGCCGAGTCGCTCCGAATACAGACCCCACCCTTCCGAAAACGCTGTGAAAAACGTCCCGAAACGTCGCAGTGGATGAATATCGAGCTCTTGCTGCAACGCGATTTGGTGATGATGCCCCGGCACAGCTTCGTGCACGCCCAGGGCGGGTAATTCCCACAGAGGGCGCTGATCAAGTTCGGTAGTGTTAACTCGGTAAATGCCCGCTGTGCCTGTCGCCAGCGATCCACGCTCGTAATACGCAGTCGTGTTGCCGGGCGCCTGAGCCGCTGGAATCGGCAACACTGTATAAGGCAGCCGCGGCAACTTTCCGAACAGCTCTGGCATGTAGCCATCGATGTCCTTTGCCAGCGCCTTGACCGCGGTCATCAGCTCTTCCGGGGTCTTCGCGTAATATTGCGGGTCAGTGCGCAAATGCTCGATGAACGCTTCGCGCGTGTCGAAACCTGCTTCTTTGGCGACCTCGACCATTTCAGCACGAATGCGCGCAACTTCGGAAAGGCCCAGATTGTGGATCTCGTCAGGCGTCATGTCCGTAGTGGTGAAGCTGCGTGCGCGCCACGCGTAATAATCTTTACCACCTGTCGTTGCTGAAATGCCGACGCTTTCATCGCGGCAATTGGGAGCATATTCTTCCGTGTAGAAGTCGTAGAACGCCTGATAGGCTGGCAATACCCCGCCCTCGATTGCTGCTTTCCCGCGAACGGTCAGTTCGGCCCATTCCGTCTCACTGATGGAACCCGGACGCTCCTTGAACGGCGCCCAGAATGTCGACTCCTCTGCAGAGCCCGCAATCTGGCGTGCGATCCGTTGATCAAGCCCTTCCATTGGCTCACATGGCTGCGTCATGCCCAGCGATACCGCCTTGCGGCTGCGTGCAATCCCCTGTGCGTTGACGCCCGAAAACGCCTCAAGCCGGCCAATGTAAGATTCGTAGTCGCTCTTCGTGAAAAATGGCGAGCGGTTCGGCAACGAT
>CAKZSF010000307.1 GCA_937920575.1 uncultured Sphingomonadaceae bacterium
CGCCATCAACTTCGATCCATTCGTGGTCTTCGGTAAAATATCGGGCCATCAGGCTGCTCCCTTCGGTTTGCGGTAATAGCGAGTTGGCACGAAGGGCATTGCCACCACTTCGCACCGAATACGTTTGTTGCGGACGGCGAGCTCCAGCTGCGTGCCGATTTCAGCATGCGCGGCCTCGACATAACCCATCGCGATGGGCCCGCCGACGCTGGGGGCAAAACCGCCGGAGGTGACGGTGCCGACCTTGGTGTCGTTTGCGAAAATCTCCGCCCCTTCCCGCGCGGCCATTCGCCCTTCCAACTTCATGCCAACGCGCTTGGTTGATGCGCCATTGGTTAGATTGCCGAGAATGCGATCCGCTCCCGGAAAGCCACCTTGCTCGCGGCGCGCCTTGCTGATCGCGAAGGCAAGACCCGCGCTAACCGGATCGGTCTGTTCAGTCAGGTCATGCGCATAAAGCGGCAGCCCAGCTTCCAACCGCAGGCTGTCGCGTGCGCCCAGGCCCACGGGTTTGACCTCGTCCAAATTGACCAGAGCCTCTGCCAACGCTTCAACATGATCGGCCGCGACCGATATCTCAAATCCATCTTCGCCGGTGTAGCCGGAGCGGCTGATGCCAAGTCTGACATCCCCCCAGGCGTATGGCCCGGCTTGCATAAATGACAGCTCTTCAGGGCCGCCTGCCCCTTCAAAGGTGCTCACGATGCCCAATTTGCGGAGCGCATCGACAGCCTTTGGCCCTTGCAGCGCCAACAGCGCATCATCCGCCATGTGATTGAGCGAAATGTGATCGGGCAAATGCTCGCGCAGATGGGCGATATCGTCCCATTTCACCGCCCCGTTGACGACCAAGTAGAAATTTCCGCCTGCATTGGTGACCATCAAATCATCCAGGGCGCCGCCATCCTCATTCAACAGGATAGAATAGCGCATCCGGCCCGGCTTGAGCGCCGAGAAATCACCCGGCATCAGCGCCTCCAGCGCCTCTGCCACGCCTTCACCCTTCGCGGTCAGCTGCCCCATATGGCTCACATCGAAAAGGCCCGCACTGCTGCGCGTCCATTCATGCTCGGCGATAATGCCCTCATACTGGATCGGCATGTCATAGCCAGCAAAGGGCACCATCCGCGCGCCGTTCGCGCGGTGCCATGCATCCAGTGGAAGCGTGCTGATCGTTTCGGATTCGATCTCGGTTTCGTCAGTCACAGCAGGTCCCCTCAAGCATCACGCTTGCGCAGACCCCCTCTGTCGGAGAAACCTGAGAGCTTCACGCGGCCTGCGGATCAGGCCATCGCTTCCCCCTTCGGTGGCATCCGGCAAACTGAGCCAGAGGCGCTTTCCAGAGTATCGCTATCGATCCTTCGCGGTCCGTTTGCCTGAGAGATTCCGGGGCGGTTGCTCCTTCGGCGCTTGCTTATCGGAACTCCCGAATCGGCAAGGCTCTCCCGCGCTGATCAGCGACGCCAAAAGGAATGGAAAAGGGAGCCGTACGAGTCAACGCTCGCTCGCAATTTTACGTCGACAATTGCCGCGATGCGCGAACAATCGCATCATTGTCATGCACGAAACGGCCCTTTTGCTTTGCCAGAGCCAGACTCAGCGCGCCTCTTGCGACAACATCATCGCGGATCGAGCGCATTTTGCGCGCCCTGCCGTGCAGGAACACATTCATTACCGGCGACAAGATGATGCCTGCCGTCTCAGCAAACCGAGGGTCGTTGATCCGTTTGCCCACCAACAGACCGGGATGCAGAATGTCGGTTCGGTCAAATTTCAGCAGGGTAACACCCGCCTCAGCCTGCCCCTTCACCGATAGGTAGAAGTTCTTCGATGCCGCGTTCGCCATGCCGGATGAAACCAGGATCATTTGCTGAGCCCCGGCCTTTCTCGCGGCTTTCGCGCTGGCTACAACCAGATCAAGATCGACAGCGCGGAAGGTATCCTCATCCTTGCCCGCTTTCTTCCAAGTGGTACCCAACGCACTGATTAGGACGTCCGGCTTTGTCTCTGCAATTACTTCGGGCCAATTGGCGGGATCAGCGATCACCATTTCCATCCGCGCCCCTTTAGGCAGTGGCACCTCGCGGCGAGACACCGCGGTCAGACGAATATCCTCCCGGCCCACGCTTGCGCGCATGATCGCGCGGCCAATCAGGCCAGTCGCCCCAACAAGAGTAATCCGGCGTGGGTTAGACATTGGCCATACTAAACATTCGAGAGTCCTTTGGGCGTTTCGCCATGCAGTTTTGCATATTGATTAATTGCGAAACGATCAGTCATGCCAGCGATAAAATCGGCAATGCGCCGCGATCGTGCTGGTTCATCAGTTGGCAAATCCCTCGCCCATCCATTCGCCATCAACTGCGGATCATGGGCATAAGCCTCGAACAACGAAGCAATGACTTGGCGCGCTTTCTCCGCCGTTTCGACCTGTTCTGGATGGTAATAGAGCTTGTCATACATAAACGCTTTCAACGCGCGCTCTTGCCCGGCCATTTCAGGCGAAAAGCCCGCCAGCGTACGATCAGCATTGCGGACATCGGCCTCGTTCTCAATCCCGGTCAAGCTGGCACGTGTGTGTTCCAGCACATCGTTGACCATCACCCCGATCTGCCCACGCACCAGCTCGCGCAATTGTCGGTCTTGCGGCG
>CAKZSF010000308.1 GCA_937920575.1 uncultured Sphingomonadaceae bacterium
CCCAGCCCCTCATGCTTCAGGCCGCGAATCGCGTCCTTGCGCAAGATGGTAGAGCGGTGGATGCGGATAAATTCTGCGGGATCGAGCCGCTTTTCCAGACCGGCAATGGTCTGCAGCAGCAAATAGCTGCGATCCCCGACATGCAAGCGGACATAGTCGCGCTCTGCATCGATCTGGCTGACTTGCGCCGCCTCGATCCGCACCAGTTCCGATCGGTGAGGAACCCAGAATTCGCGCAACCACGGATCCTCGCTCGCACCGCCAGAGCTTTCGCGCCGGTCCATTGCGCGTTGCACGGCACGACCCAAACGCTCGGCTGTGACAGGCTTCAACACATAGTCGACCGCGTCGAGATCAAACGCCTCCACCGCGAAATTGTCATGCGCGGTGACAAACACCACTGCCGGGCGCTGGGGTTGCTTGGTCAGCTTCTTCGCCAGCGTGAGCCCATCCATTTCTGGCATTGTCATGTCGAGCAGCACCAGATCCGGCGTCAGAGCGTCGATAAGCCGCAGGCCAGAAGAGCCATCATTGGCCGTACCGACCACCTGCAGGCTTTCGATACCAGCGCAGATCACTTGCATCCGCTCGACCGCGAGCGGCTCGTCATCGACGATCAATGTCTTCAGCTTCGGTTCTAAGTTCTTTTCAGTCATGCTTGACCATTCTTCTCAAGCGGGACGCGCAGATGGGTGGCGTAGCCTTTCGCTGACGGGCCCGAGACCATATGCGCGTCACGACCAAACCGCGCTTCAAGCCTTTGGCGCACATTGTCGAGGCCGATGCCATAGCCATGCTCGGCATCATCAGCGACACCAGAACCGTTGTCCTCCACGCTGAGCACCAGTCGGCCATATTCCTCGCGGGCGCAGATCGCGATGGTGACCGGCTTTGAGGTTGGCGCAACTGCGTATTTGACCGAGTTTTCGACCAGAGGCTGCAGGATCATACCCGGAATGCGCATGTCCTTCAGTTCGGCTGGCAAATCAAACTCCGGCAGGAGCCGATTGGGGAAGCGCACCGATTCGATATCCAAATAATGCCGTTGGAGCGCAAACTCCTCTTCGAGCGACAAATCCGCCGTCGGATCATCGGTCAGGCTGGTGCGGTAAAAATTCGCCATTGCCTGAACCATTTCCTCGGCTTGCTCTTTCTTATCCGTCAGAATCAGCGCGGAAATTGAATTGAGCGTGTTGAACAGGAAATGCGGGTTCACTTGATAGCGCAGGGATCGCAGCTCTGCCGCTTTGGCCGCTTGACGGAACTCACCGGCGCTCCGCTCCGCCGCGCGAGCACGTTCAATGGACAACAGCGCGAAGTATAAGGCGCACCACGCGAGCAGCATGAAATAGCGATCAAACGAAAACGCGATCAGCTGTTGCCATTGGGCAAAGCCATTGCGGGCTGCTTGCAAGGTAAAGCTCTGCGCAGGGCCAGCCTCTTCCGAATCCTCTAGGCCCGGCACATCAATAATCAGATTGCCTGACCGGTCGCGGCGAAATGCAACTCCCGCCTCATCGCCGCGCTCTTGCAGGAAGCGGGCCTCCATATCCGCAAACACGACGCTGTTCACCTTGGCGCTGGCAATCGCGAGAGGGAAAGCGACGACCAAGGCGACTGTGACTTTGGCCCAAAGGGGGCGCTTGTCGAACAGGCGGATAATCAGCCACAAACCCAAGGTGATGCCAATTCCTGCCAAAGTCACGACCGCGCGCAGAGCTGCCATTTCCAACTGGTGGTCCATCCCACCCAGGAACATGCGCAAAGTGGTCAGGCCGTAATAGCACGCCCACAGGCCGACGATCGAGACAAGCACGACCTTGAACGGCACGACAATGTTGCGGCTGCCCCCGCTGGTTTCATGTTCAACCATATCCCTATTGGTCTGGCCCCGACGCGCGCGAAAGGCCAGCCCCGCAGTCGACATGATTCCGGCCTTCGTCGAAATGGGACAGGCCGAAAACCATCGACGAGCGGCTTTGTATCTGCGGAAACTCAGCTGTTTTCGAGCAGCTTTTCGTCGGCAATCTTCTTCTTCCACCGTGCTGGCGCCAGCGTGTGAACATTGTTGCCTTCGCTGTCGACGGCGACAGTTACAGGGAAGTCCTGCACTTCGAATTCGTAGATCGCTTCCATGCCGAGATCTTCAAAACCGACAATCTTGCTCCCTTTGATGGCGCGGCTGACCAGATAGGCCGCCCCACCGACAGCCATCAGATAAGCGCTCTTCCCATCGCGGATCGCGCCCGTTGCATCGGGGCCACGCTCAGCCTTGCCGACCATCGCAAGCAAGCCTTGATCGAGCATCATGCGGGTGAACTTGTCCATCCGCGTTGCCGTGGTGGGGCCAGCGGGGCCGACAACCTCTTCGCCTACCGGGTCGACCGGGCCAACATAGTAGATCACGCGATTCTTGAACTCGACCGGCAGCTGCTCGCCGCGCTCCAGCATATCCTTGATCCGTTTATGCGCGGCATCGCGACCGGTCAGCATCTTACCGTTGAGCAATAAGCGATCGCCTTGCTCCCAACTGGCGACGTCTTCCTTAGTCAGCGTGTCGAGATCAACGCGCTTGGCCGCGCTGTCGGGCTGCCAGCTCACTTGCGGATAATCGTCCAACTTGGGCGGTTCGAGGTAAACGGGCCCGGAGCCATCCAAAGTGAAATGCGCGTGGCGGGTGGCGGCACAATTGGGAATCATCGCGACAGGCTTGCCTGCGGCATGGCACGGCCAATCGAGAATTTTGACGTCAAGAATGGTCGAAAGTCCGCCCAACCCTTGCGCGCCCACGCCGGTTGCGTTGACCGCGTCAAAGATATCAATGCGCAATTGCTCGATATCGGTCTGCGCGCCGCGTGCCTTCAGCTGGCCCATATCGATCGGATCCATCAGCGACATTTTGGCGAGCTTCACACAATGTTCTGCCGTGCCGCCAATGCCAATGCCCAGCATTCCAGGAGGGCACCAGCCCGCGCCCATCGATGGGATCTGTTCCAACACCCATTCGACGATATTGTCGGACGGGTTCATCATTTTGAACTTGGATTTGTTCTCGCTGCCTCCGCCCTTGGCTGCAACATCAATGTCGATTGTGCGGCCCGGCACCATCTCCACCGATAGCACAGATGGCGTATTGTCGCGAGTGTTGCGGCGCGTGAAGGCAGGGTCAGTCAGGATCGAGGCGCGCAGCTTGTTTTCAGCGTTGTTATACGCCTGCCGCACCCCCTCATCGACGATGTCCTGCAAGCTGCGTGTCGTATCAAGCCGGCAATTCATGCCCCATTTGACGAACACGTTGACGATGCCCGTATCCTGACAAATCGGGCGGTGCCCCTCTGCGCACATACGGCTGTTGGTCAGGATTTGCGCGATCGCGTCTTTCGCAGCCGGGCCCTGCTCTGCCTCATAAGCCGCCCCCAACGCGCGAATATAGTCCATCGGGTGATAGTAAGAGATATACTGCAGGGCGTCCGCGACGCTCTCAATCAGGTCATCTTCTTTGATTACAACCATTTCACTGCCGCTGACGTCGCTCATCGCGCCTGTTCTCCTGTTTGCAGAAATACGCTCCTGCTTTGGCGAGAATTTCGCAATTGGTCAAAGCGCTTGGCTGCATTATCACTTGCGCCTATGGCAATAGCTTGACGGCAGCAGCGTATTACCTATGTAATACACTAGAGCGAGAGACGAAAGATCGAATGAGCACCACAACCGCCCCTTCTCCTGATACTCCAGCGCCCATCAATCAGGCGACCGCACGCAAGGCGATGATTGACAGTCAGCTGCGCACCAGCGGCGTGAACGAACCGTTCGTGTTGGCCGCAATGAACCGTGTGGCACGCGAAGCGCATGTCCCCGCTGCAATGCAGGGCGCAGCCTATATTGATCGCTCGATTGGCTTGGCCGATGGTGGCGCGATTGCCCCACCGCTGTTTTATGGCCGTGTGTTGGCAGAGGCGCGCCCGACCGCGCAAGACAACGTGCTGATCATCGAC
>CAKZSF010000309.1 GCA_937920575.1 uncultured Sphingomonadaceae bacterium
ACCGAACCATCGGGTGCGAAATAGCCAACACCTCCAGCATAAGCTCCGCGCGTTTCAGGTTCCAATTCGGCAATGATCTGGCACGCGCGAATTTTGGGTGCGCCGCTGACAGTACCGGCAGGGAAGCCTGCAAAAAGTGCCTCAAGCGCATCCTTTGACGGATCAAGCTGACCGGTCACATTGCTGACAATGTGCATAACATGGCTGTAGCGTTCGACCATGAAGCTATCGGTCACTGTCACGCTGTTGCCCGATGCGACACGGCCCACATCATTGCGGCCCAAATCGAGAAGCATCAGGTGTTCTGCGCGTTCCTTCGGATCAGCCAGAAGACTTGCTTCGTTTTCCCGATCTTCCGCCGGTGTCTTGCCGCGCGGACGTGTCCCGGCAATTGGCCGGATTGTGACTTCCCCATCGCGGACGCGCACGAGGATCTCTGGACTTGAGCCGACCACTGAAAAGCCCGGCAGATCGAGGAAATAGAGAAACGGCGAGGGGTTCACACGCCGCAAGGATCGGTAGAGCGCAATGGGGGGAAGCTCGAACGGACAAGTGAAACGCTGCGCCAGGACGACTTGGAAGATGTCGCCTGCGGTTATGTAGTCTTTGGCGCGCAGAACCATCTCTCGGTAATCTTCTGCGGGCAATTTCGGGTTAAGCGCGGGTTCGTCAAATTGCGCTGGCGCCGATATCGCTGGAACCGGCTGTACCAATTTCCGCAAAGCTTCATCAATCCGATCTGATGCTTTCGCAATTGCAAGGTCAGGAGTGACGTCGCTGGGCCAAATCGGCGCGACCAGAAACATCGCTTCCTTGAGCTGGTCTAACACCAGAACCAATGTCGGACGCACAAACAGCATGTCGGGCAATTCGAGTTCGCTGTCTGGTGCGCGTGGCAATGTCTCGACCAGACCGATCGTCTCATATCCGAAATAGCCAACCAGCATGGCGAGGGCAGGGGGCAGACCTTCTGGCACATCGATCCGGCATTGCTCGGACAATGCCCTTAACTCGCTCAAACTGTCCCCGTCGCAGGGCTGAAAGGCCTCGCGGTCGGTTTGCCATTGCCGATTGATTTCACAGTTCTCGCCATTGGCACGAAACAGCAAATCCGGCTCAAGCCCCAGAAGGCTATAACGCGCACGCGTTTCGCCACCTTCCACCGATTCCAGCAAAAAGTCACCGCGTTCGGATTGCATCAGCTTCAACGCGGCGCTGACCGCCGTTTCGGTGTCCGCAACGATGCTGCGCCAGATTAGGCTTGAACGGCCCTTGTCCAGATCAGCTTTCGCGGCCGAAAGATTGTTCAGCGTGCCGCTCGCCAATGATCCCTCACTGACGGTTCGTCATTTGACGCTTGAGCGCCTCGACCGCATCATCGTTGATCTCAACGCCCATCTCTTCCTTGATCGCCCGAACAAGGCTTAGCGTCAGTTCGTTGCCGACAACCGGATCCAATTGCTGAGCGGTCTGTGCAACCACGGGGCTGTCCGCTTCCAACTCACCGACTTCGATTTCGTCGAGAGAGACAATAAACCAGCCCTGTTCCTGTGGCGCTTCCAATCGTTTCACTGTGTCTGCTGCCATGCTGAAGAACAGCGCGAGTGGAGGGGGCACACGGTTGCCCATCTGCGTCAATTCTTGGCGAGTGATCGACAACGCATCGGGCGGAGGCAAACGCTTCCCGGTATCTCCCAGAGCAGCTGTCAAAGACTTGCCATCACGGATTTTCGCCAGAACTTCGTCCGCTTGCTTGCGCGCAGCATCAGAGCCCTCTGCCAATTTCCATCGGGCTGTGACTTGATCTTTGATCTCGTCAAGCGGAGCAGTCACGGCCTCTGTTACTTCCGAAACGTCGAACATCAGGAACTTCGTCCCATCCTCGATCTGCGCAAGCTCTGGCTCGGATTCGGCCATCGCAAATAGAGTCTTGAGTGCAGGAGCCAGAATTTCCGGCGCGTTGCCTTGCTCTCCATACAGACGTCCATCGGCAGTCAATTCTTTGGTCGTCGTGATTTCTGCGCCAACTTCTTTCGCGACTTCGGAAAGGCTTGCGCCGTCGGAGAAGCGATCTTCAATTTGCGAGGACATATCAGCCAGCGCCTTGCGACGATTTTCTTCAGTCAGGGCTTGCTTAATCTCAGACGTCGCTTGCGCCAAAGTGCGGGCGGGCGTCGACTCAACGCCATCAACCCGCAACACATACCAACCCAGGCCGCCGCGTTGGGGTGTCGCAATAGTCCCCCTGCCTGCGGAGAACGCTGCGTTGGCCACAGCCGCAGATGCCTGACTGGTTAGTTCGGCTTTGGAGATCGGCTCAATCTCGGTGGTTTGCAGCTGTTGCGCTTGCGCCGCCGCAGACAGCGAGGTGCCTTGCTGTACCTGATCCAGGATCGCGCGCGCCGCAGCTTCGGTCGGGACGACAAGTTGCGTGAATTTGCGTTCTTCCTTGGCCTGATATTGCTCTTTGTCTCGATCATAGCGCGCCTTGATCTCGCCTTCTGTTGGCTCGCGCATTTCCTTCAAAGCTTCATCGCCGAAGGTTGCGAACCGCACAACGCGACGCTCTGGCCGGACATAGTCGTCGCGGTTGGCGTCATAATATTTCTTCAGTTGCGCCTCGGTTGGGTCTTTTTCCGGAGCGAACGCCATACTGGGGAGCAAACCAATGCCGCCCTTCCTGCGCTCTGCGAAAAGCGAGCCATAGCGCCGCGCCAATTCCTTGGGCATCTTTGTGCCCAACGTCGCAGGCACCAGCATTTGTCGTGCAAACAGGCTGTTCGCAATGTCCTGACGGAAGTCCGCTTCGCTCGTCCCCTGACGCGCGAGCGCATTACGGAAAACTTCCTGATCGAAATTTCCATCTGGCCCACGGAAAGCGGAAATCTGCAGCAACTCACTATCAATCAAGCGATCGCTCGCTCTGAAACCGAATTCTTCAGCGTAAGCAGACAGGGCTTCGCGTTCGATCATTTGATCAAGAACTTGCTCCATACCGTCTTGAGCAAGAAAGACCTCCAACGTCAGCGTCGGATTTTGCTCACGAGCCCGATCAAGCGCGGCTGTGACTGCGCGTTGCAATTCATCGGCGTCAATTTTGCGATCGCCAACGATGGCAACTTGATCGCCTGCCGATACTCCACCAATTGGACCGCCTGTGTTGGCCAAATCGCCACTGGCAAACGCAACAGCGATGAGCCCGAGGAAAGCCAGAGTAAGGCCAAGGCCAATCTTTGACTGAAAAAATCTGCGAAAAAATCCGATCATGAGGAGGAAATACGTCCTTCTTACGCGTCAAAAGCGTTGCGAGTGTTCAACAATTGCGATTCCCTTTATCGGCGCTGCTGCAAGGTCGCAACACTTACCGGACTGAAATCAGAACTCTCCACAAACACCTTTTGACAATTGGCCTCGCGCTACCTAGCTGCTACGCCCCACAAAACGGCAAGCCCCCGCCGTGGCAGACTTAGGTGAACAGCATGGATAACCGACCCTTTATCGTCGGTAATTGGAAAATGAATGGATTGCGCGCGTCCCTATCAGAGGCGCGTGCGATGGACCGTGTGGTTTCGCGCCACCCGAAAGTCGAAGTAGCTCTCGCCCCACCATTCACTCTGATTCATCCCATTCGTGCCGCGGTCGATCTGATCCGCGTTGGCGCGCAAGATTGCCATCCAGAGGCCAGTGGTGCGCACACAGGCGACATCTCCGCCCCGATGGTAGCTGATGCAGGTGGCGACTTTGTCATCGTGGGCCACAGCGAACGCCGCGAAGGTCATGTCGAAAGCGATGGCTTCGTCCGCGAGAAAGCAGAAGCTGCTCGCGACGCCGGGCTAGGAGTGATTGTGTGCTGCGGTGAAAGCGACAAGATTCGCAGCGAGGGCAAAGCCGAAAAATTCGTTATCGGCCAACTCGACAAGGGATTGCCGCTAACCGAGGGTGCCGCAGAGCGTCTCTCGGTCGCATATGAACCTATCTGGGCAATCGGCACTGGCAAAGTTCCAACGGTCGACGAAATTGGCGAAATGCATCAGGCCATCCGTGGAAAACTTGTCAAAACATACGGTGAAGAAGCTGGCTCTCAGGTCCGCATTCTCTATGGCGGTTCAGTGAATGCGGAAAACGCAGCTGAACTTCTTTCTGCACCCGAAGTGGGTGGTGCACTGGTTGGTGGCGCCAGCCTGTCGAACGAAAGCTTTGGCGCAATCATCATGGCGGCCGCAGCAATGGAAGAAGCAGAGTAATCTCTGCGCCCTTGCGATAATCCGGTATGCCTCTTACATGCGCCGAACCAATTGAAGGCTAACGAACATGGATCTCTTTCTCTTCCTCACCATCATCCAGGCTGTTGTTGCAGCAGCCTTGGTGGGCGTTGTTTTGATGCAGCGGTCAGAGGGCGGCGGATTGGGTATGGGCGGTAGCCCGTCAGGAATGCTGTCAGCGCGTGGTGCGGCGGATTTTCTAACTCGTACCACAACCATCCTCGCGATTTTGTTTGTCGCGCTCAGCATCATTCTTGCGGGTCTGGCCAGCAATACAGGCGGTGGTCGTCAGTTGGATGATACTCTCCAGCGGACAGTTCCGGTCGGGTCAGGTCTGCCATCGGGTGACAGCAGCGCAGAAGAAGGCGAGTCCACGCCTGCAGCGGAGGAGGCACCGACTGGTGACGACCCGCTGGCCGGCGCAGCCGAGTAATTTCAGACAGTCTGCGCAGGCATTCTGCGCACTAACTTCGCTTTTGAGCAATTCCTCTGTGGAATTCGGGCGAATTCGCTTGCGCCGAATCCTTGATGCCACTTAAGGCCACAATCCCATGGCGCGGTACATATTTATCACCGGCGGCGTGGTCTCCTCGCTCGGCAAAGGTCTCATGGCAGCTAGTCTGGCAGCATTGCTGCAGGCGCGCGGCTATCGGGTACGGATTCGCAAGTTCGACCCGTATCTGAATGTCGATCCCGGCACGATGAGCCCCTACCAACATGGCGAAGTCTACGTCACTGACGACGGAGCGGAGACCGATCTCGATCTCGGTCATTATGAGCGCTTCACAGGCGTTTCCGCACACCAGGGGGACAACATCACCTCTGGCCGGGTGTATCAGGACATCATCGCAAAAGAGCGTCGCGGTGATTACCTTGGCGCTACGGTGCAGGTCATTCCGCATGTCACCAACGCAATCAAAGAATTCGCACTGGCAGACACCGATGATCTGGATTTCGTTCTGTGCGAAATCGGCGGAACCGTCGGCGATATTGAAAGCTTGCCATTCATTGAAGCGATCCGCCAACTGCGCAATGAGCTCCCGCGCGATCAAACGGCAGTCATTCACGTCACTCTGGTGCCATACATCTCTGCGGCGGGAGAACTCAAAACCAAGCCGACGCAGCACTCTGTCCGCGAGCTGACGAGCCTTGGTGTTCAGCCCGATATGCTGCTTTGTCGTTGCGAGCATCCTCTCCCCGACACAGAGCGGAAAAAAATCGCCCGTTTCTGTAATGTGCGGCCCGAGGCGGTCATCCCCGCCTTGGATGCGTCGTCGATTTATGCCGTTCCGCTGCAGTATCATGCCGAAGGGTTGGACGATGAATTGCTCAACCATTTCCGGATCGAGAGCGATGAGCCTGACCTGTCGCGCTGGCTAGATATTGTTGATCGTTACGAGAACCATGAGGGCGAGGTCACGATTGGCGTCGTCGGGAAATATATCGAACTGCTCGATGCGTATAAGTCACTCAACGAAGCGCTGGTTCATGGGGGCATGGCCAACCGAGTGAAGGTCAATATCCGCTGGATTGATGCTGAGCTGTTCGAGCAAGACGATGCGGACATCACCGCGCAGCTGGAGCCGATGCATGCCATTTTGGTTCCTGGCGGCTTCGGAGAGCGCGGTTCGGAAGGCAAGATTTCTGCTGTCCGTTTTGCAAGAGAGCACAAAGTTCCGTTTTTCGGCATTTGTCTCGGCATGCAAATGGCCTGTGTTGAGGGCGCGCGGAACACCGCGGGCATCGCAGACGCGTCGTCCACCGAATTCGGCCCCACAAACGAACCCGTGGTTGGCATCATTACGGAATGGATGAGCGAAGAAGGATTACAAAAACGCAAAGTGGGTGACGATCTGGGCGGTACAATGCGCCTAGGCGCTTACGATGCGAAGCTGTCTGCCAACAGCCATGTTTCACGTGTTTATGACGGAAAAACAGACATTTCGGAGCGGCACCGCCATCGCTACGAGGTGAATGGAGAGTACCGTGACGCGCTCGAGAAGGGCGGGCTGGTCTTTTCCGGCATGTCGCCAGATGGTCTTCTGCCGGAGATAGTCGAGCGGCCCGATCACCCATGGTTTATTGGCGTCCAATTCCACCCGGAACTCAAAAGCAAACCGTTTGATCCGCACCCCTTGTTTGCTCGCTTCATCGAAGCGGCAATCAAGCAAGCACGATTGGTGTAAAGTCAGACTAGCAAATTAACCCTTGCGCCTGATGCGTAATAACAGCTAGCATGTTACAAAATTACAATCGAAAAGAATAACAGGGTCGCAAGCAAACTGTCGTAGGATTCCCTGTGGCAATGTTTCTGATATTGTGAGCTCCATCTGGAGCAGACTGTCTTATTGCGACCCGGACAGTCACCTCTGGACAGAGCCGGTGCGAAAGCATCGGGGGGGCGGCGCCATAAAGGTCCGCCCCCGCTTATTGCCTAAACAGTTTTAAGTTCGATTTCGTTGATCAGGCGGCTGCAGCGTCATCGCTGCCAGCATCGTCCTGTTCATCCTTAGCTGCGTCGTCAGCCTCAATTGCGGGGTGGCCTCCGATACCAATCTTCTTTGGCTTCATCGCCTCGGGCACTTCGCGGATCAGATCGATCAGCAGGAGGCCGTCTTTAAGATCGGCGTGTTCGACACGCACATAATCAGCCAATTCGAAGCGACGTTCAAAGCCGCGATTGGCAATGCCTACGTGCAGCAATTCGCCTTCGGGCGCGTCAGCGCGCTTTTTACCCTGGACGGTCAGCAAATTCTGTTGTGCGGTAATATCGAGATCGTTGTTGCCAAAACCGGCAACAGCCAGCGTGATGCGATAGCTGTCTGCGCCAAAACGTTCGATATTGAAGGGGGGGTAGTTGTCGCCGCCGGATTGGCGCGCCGATGTTTCGAGCAAGTCGAACAGGCGGTCAAAGCCAACGGTGGAACGACGATATGGTGTAAAATCAAAACGGTTCATTTGTTCAAATCCTCTTGTTTGAGCAATCTGGGTCATGTGAAGGCCCTCAATGAGGCACCTCCGGCTCGTCACGCTCGCCAATTGCAGCAACCCGCGACAATCCCTAGATATGATGAGAAGAAGCCAGGTCAAGAGGTCTGGCATCACCGAAACATGCGAGAGAATACTCCCAATGAGCACAGCAAAAGTTGAAATTTACACCAAATGGACCTGCGGCTTCTGCCACCGCGCCAAGAAATTGCTGGAGAGCAAGGGCATTGCGTTCGAGGAATATGATATCTCCATGGGCGGGCCCAAGCGCGAGGAAATGATGCAGCGCAAGCCTGATGCTCGCACCGTGCCGCAGATATTTATCAACGATCAGCCGATTGGCGGATCGGACGATCTTGCCGCGCTGGAACGCGAAGGCAAGCTCGACGCGTTGCTAGCAGGCTAGGGCAGGGCGTTGCCGAAAATCGCGGTCCTTCAAATGACCTCTGGCATTGAACCAGAGGCAAATCTTCGAACAATCGAGGATTCGGCAAATGAAGCCTCGCGCAATGGTGCAAAAGTTCTGTTCACGCCTGAAATGTCGCTGCTGCTTGATCGCAATAGAGCGCGCGCCACCCCGTGGATTGAAAGTGAAACCCCGGCTGTCATAGCCGACCGATTGGCCCAAACAGCTGCAACCAACGCCATAGATATCGCGCTGGGTTCTATGCCGCTTCAATCAAAGAGCGAATTGTGGGCCAACCGCGCCTTCTATTTCAAATCCTCGTCGGAGGTGCCGACCACATACGACAAAATGCATATGTTCGATGTCGAGCTCGACACAGGTGAGAATTGGCGCGAAAGCGCGGCG
>CAKZSF010000310.1 GCA_937920575.1 uncultured Sphingomonadaceae bacterium
AGGCAGCTCTTGATACGCGAGAGGACGCGCTAATCGTTGCGCGAACAGACGCGATTGCGGTTGAGGGGTTTGATGCGGCTCTGGAACGCGCAGAGGCGTATGTCGAGGCGGGCGCGGACATCTTGTTCGTCGAAGCGCCGCCGTCAGATGAGGCAATGAAGCAGCTGTGCGCGCAATTTGAAGGACGCGCCGCTCTGCTAGCCAACATGGTCGAAGGAGGATCGACACCGATCCAACCGGCGCAAGAGCTGTATGCCATGGGGTATCGGCTGGTCATCTTTCCTGGCGCCTTTGCACGCACGGTGGTGCGCGCGGCCAATGACATGCTCAGTGCACTCAAGCGTGATGGCACGACCGAGGCGCATTGGGACAAGATGGTCGATCTGAAGGGAATCAATGACGCGATTGGTACAGGCGAACTGATCGAGCACGGCAAACGCTACAGCCCGGAAATGGCCTCTTTCGCGACCTTACCAACGGAGAGTGAGGCATGAGCGTAATCACCGATAGTGCGGCGCAATTCGAATTTGTCGTTGATGTATTGATCATCGGTGGCGGCGCATGCGGTTTGACAGCAGCCTTGGCCGCTAGCGATGGCGGCGCCCAGGTGTTGGTGTTGGAGCGGGATAAGGTTCCACTTGGCACAACGGCCATGTCTACCGGCCTGATCCCTGCGGCGGCGACACGGATCCAACGTGAAGCAGGCATCGAGGACGACGCCGAATTGTTTGCAAATGATCTTTTGCGCAAAAGCAAAGGGACTGCGGATGCTGATTATGTCCGGTCCGTTTGTACCGAAGCTACAGAAACTATCGATTGGCTGAGCGAGAAGCACAGCGTGCCCTTCAGTCTCTTCGAAGCGGGGGGCGCATTGCCTGGCCACAGCCGGTCTCGTTTGCACGGCACGCCGTCGCGCACGGGCGAGGAGCTGATTGCGTCGCTGTTGTCTGCTGCTGAGAATGCTGGCGCCGATGTGATGACCAGCGCTTTGGTCAGTGATTTGATCGCTGACGGATCAGGGCGCGTGACCGGGGTTGTCATTGATCGCCCTGATGGTTCGCAGGAACGCGTGGGTTGCTGCACTTTGGTGCTGGCCACGTGCGGATTTGCAGGCAACGCGCAAATGGTTGCAGACAACATTCCGGAATTGGCGGGCATAATGGCGCACACCCATCCCGGAGCGACTGGCGATGCCCTGCGTTGGGGCGTGGCCCTTGGTGCAGAATCTGCTGATCTGGGATCTTATCAGGGCCATGGGAATGTGGCGGCTGGCCATGGATTGCTGCTCAGTTGGTTGTCCGTCAGCGAAGGCGGATTTCAAGTGAGCGCGCATGGCGAGCGCTTCTCTGATGAATCGCGCGGATACTCCGAACAAGCCGTTGATGTTGGCGCGCAACCGGATGGGTTTGCATGGACAATATATGATGCCCGCATCGACGAGATTATGTCAGAGATCAGCGAATATCGCGAGTTGCGCAACGCCCGCGCGATGGTTCAGGCTGACACAATCGAAGAACTGGCCGTGGCGATCCGTGTGCCAATTGAAGCCTTGACGCAAACCATGGCGGATATCGAAAAGCTTGCCCAAAGCGGCGAAGCGGATGGGTTTGGCCGCATTTTTCACGCTGACAAGGTGCTGAAAGCGCCGTTCTTCGCGGCAAAGGTCAATCCCGCCTTGTTTCACACTCAAGGCGGCTTGGTGGTTGATCAAAACGCGCGCGTGATCGGATTGGATGATGATCCATTGCCCAATCTTTTCGCAGGGGGCGGTGCAGCGCGCGGCCTCTCTGGCGCCGGGGCGTCGGGCTATGTTGCCGGCAATGGACTGATGTCAGCTACAACTTTGGGCAAACTGGCCGGGCGGGCTGCTGCTAGCCAAGCGCTTGCCGAAAATTCGGAAAGTGCATCATGAAGGCAAGCTGCGGAGCATATGATTGGTGGCCCTACCGCGATCGACCCAAAGTGGTCTGGCCCAATGGTGCACGCATAGCCTTTTGGGTGGCACCCAATATCGAGTTCTATGAGCTTGATCCGCCTCCCAACCCAACGCGCAAGGCTTGGCCTCGACCCTATCCCGACAATGAGGCCTATGCGATCCGTGATTACGGCAACCGCGTGGGACATTGGCGGCTGATGGAATTGCTTGATCGCCACGGTATTCGCGGCTCGGTTTCGCTCAGCGTGGCATTGCTCGAGCATCATCCCGAAATTATCGAGGCCTGTGCCGAACGCGACTGGGAGTTCTTCAGTCACGGCATTTACAATACGCGCTTCACTTACGGCATGAGCGAAGATGAAGAGCGCGAGATGATCCGCGACAGCATAGAATCCGTGCAAAAGGCGACCGGACAGCGGATCTCCGGCTGGCTCGCTCCTGCGCTAACCTACACTGATCGCACCATTGATTTGCTTGCAGATATGGGCCTGTCCTACACTTGTGACCTGTTCCACGATGATCAGGTGACACCTGTGAACACGCCGACGGGCAAGCTGTGCTCTGTCCCCTATAGCCTGGAATACAATGATTCCATTGCGTTTCAGGTGAACAATCTGCCGCCGCGCCGCTATTTCGATATGCTGAAGGCGGGCTTTGACAGGTTGTACGAGGAAGGGGCGGAATCGGGCACGGTCATGTGCATTCCGCTTCATGCGTATCTCGTTTCGCATCCTTATCGGATGGAAAGCTTTGCCCAAATTCTGGAATACATCTGTGGCCATGACGATGTTTGGGTCACCACCGCCGGCGAGATCGCCAAATATTGGACCGAGAATTGCTGGGATGCAGCGGTATCCGATATCGCGCGAGGAAACGCATGATGAGCAGCAAGCCGCAATTCCCTGACGATCCAATGCGTCGTTATGGCATGGATCATGACCGGTATGATTGGTCGCTGTTGCAAAAGCGGGCACCGGTCGCTTGGCCCGATGGCAAACGGATCGCGCTGTGGGTGAACATCGCGGTCGAAGTGTTCCCGATGAATGACGATGCCAAACCGTTCAAGCTGCCCGGATCGATGGTGAAGCCATACCCTGACCTGCAAACCTATACGTGGCGCGATTATGGCAACCGTGTGGGCATCTACCGCGTCATGCGTGCGGCGGATCGCTTTGGTATTCGGCCCGATTGGTCGATCAATGCGGCGATTGCCGAAAAGTATCCGCAACTGTTGCGTGATATTCTTGCTCGCGGCGAGGATGTGATCGCGCACGGCTTGGATATGGCCACCCCGCACCATGGGGGCATGCCCGAGGCGGAAGAGCGAACGCTGGTGGAAAAGACTTTGCGAATGCTAAAGGATGGCGGCGCCGAGAATATTCGTGGCTGGCTGTCACCGGGCAAGTCTCAGTCGGCCTTAACCCCAGAAATCCTCATCGAGGCTGGCATGGAATTTCTGTGCGATTGGCCCAATGACGAGCTGCCTTATATATTCCGCACAGAGGCTGGCGAAATCGTTTCCATGCCGCATTCATCCGACCTCAACGACCGGCGGATCATCGCCGATTTCCGGCATGACGAGGCCAGCTTCGTCGATCAGGTGAAGGATCACTACACCTATCTCTCGCGCGAGGCGGATGCCGAAGGCGGCAGGGTCATGTCGCTCACTTTGCATCC
>CAKZSF010000311.1 GCA_937920575.1 uncultured Sphingomonadaceae bacterium
CAAAAGCCCAGCATCACCATCACCGCCGCAGCGGCGACCACGATAATTGTCGGGATGATCGGTATCTTGCGCGCGCTCATGATAAGTCGCTCCCATCGTGCCGGTGCTCTTCTGCGCGGCGGCTATATTCGCTCACCAGCAGCCACGCTTTGGTTAGCCGCAACCCGCCGATAACGCCCGCCACGATCAGCGGTAGCCACAGCAGCACATGCACCCACCACGGCGGCTCCGCGCTCAATTGCAGCAATACGGCCAGCGCAACAACCACTGCGCCGATAATCATGGTGAGGAAAGCTGCCGGTCCGTCGCCCACATTGAACTTCGCATAGTCCAGCCTGCACACGCTGCACTTGTCGGCAAATTTCACCCAGCCTGCAAACAGGGTCCGCGAGCCGCAGCGCGGGCACATACCGAAAAGGGCAGCCTCACCAATGGCGGGCTGCCCCTTCGATGTGTCTGGCGGACTATCTGTCACGCAGATGCCTTAGTGAACTTCGGCTCCCCAGCCGCCCCATACATAGACAGCGATGAAGAGGAACAGCCACACCACGTCGACAAAGTGCCAATACCACGCAGCCGCTTCGAAGCCGAAATGCTGGCGCGGAGTGAAGTGGCCTTTGTATGTCCGCACCAGGCACACGATCAGGAAGATCGTGCCGATCAAAACGTGGAAGCCGTGGAAGCCGGTCGCCATGTAAAACGCCGAGCTGTAAGTCGTGCCGCCAAAGCCGAACGGCGCGTGGCTATACTCGTAAGCCTGCACGATCGAGAACAGGACACCCAGCGCGATCGTCAGCCACAGACCCTTCTTCAGACCTTCGCGATCACCGTGGATCAGCGAGTGGTGTGCCCAG
Source organism: uncultured Sphingomonadaceae bacterium (assembly GCA_937920575.1). Taxonomy (GTDB): domain Bacteria; phylum Pseudomonadota; class Alphaproteobacteria; order Sphingomonadales; family Sphingomonadaceae; genus CAKZSF01. The sequence continues at coordinate 855 of CAKZSF010000311.1, forward strand.
GTGACGGTCGTGCCTGAACACAGCAGGATCAGCGTGTTGAGCAACGGCAGGTTGAACGGATCGAGCACGGTGATGCCCTGCTGAGGGAATGTCGCCAAGGCAGCCACGCCGTCTTGACCGATCAAGTTCTCCCACAGGTTCGCCTCGGGATCGACCAGTTGAACCGGATCAGGGAACAAAGCGAAATCGAACCAGCTCCAGAACCAGCCGACGAAGAACATCACTTCCGATGCGATAAACAGGATCATACCGTAGCGCATGTGCAGCTGAACCACAGGCGTGTGATCGCCGCTCTCCGCCTCGTTCACGACATTCGCAAACCAGCTGAAGAAGGTGAATGCGAGGCCAATGATGCCTGCCACCAGAACCGGCGTACCAAACGGCATCTCGTGCATGAAGAACACCAGACCGGTGGTCATGGTCAGTGCCGAGATCGAGCCGATCAGCGGCCACGGATCGGTTGGCAGAATATGATAATCGTGGTTTTTCGTTCCAGCCATTGTTCGCTTCCTGATTGATCCCTGCATCAGCGGATCGGGTCTTGTTTCCTGTCGTTAGCTCTGGCCACACTGTGCGTCCAGAGCAGGTCAGCCCGTCCCTGCTGCTATTCCTCTACTCTGTGAAAAGTGTAGCTCAGCGTGATCTGCTCAACACCTTTCATGTTCTCGTTTTCCAGCGCCTTGGGATCGACGAAATACAGCACTGGCATGCGCATTTCCTCACCCGGTTGCAGCACTTGCTCGGTGAAGCAGAAGCACTGGATCTTGTTGAAAAAACGTCCCGCCTGATACGGCTCGACATTGAATGTCGCGGTGCCAGTTACCGGCACATCGGAATTGTTCTTCGCCGTATAGTACGCAATTTTGCGTTCGCCGATCTTGAGCTCTTGCTGGCGTTGTTCCGGCGCAAAAGTCCATGGCATATCGCGCGCGGTGCTGGCATCGAAACGCATAGAGATTGGCACGTCCGTAACGGTCACGCCAGCGGCCTCTGCCTCGGTCGTGCGCTGCGTCGTCCCGCCAAAGCCAGTGACGCGGCAAAACAGATCGTACAGCGGCGCCGAGGCATAACCCAATCCCAACATCGCCAGCGCGCCAAGGAAGGCGTACATCGCAGTGCGGGTGTTGCGTTCATTCAGAGCGACGGCGGCACTCATCTACTGGGCTCCTATGCGCACAATGGTGATCGCGTAAAACAGCACAACGAACCCGGCGAGCACCAGCCCCATCGCGATGTTGCGCGATTTGCGGCGGCGGTTAAGTTCCGCCTCATGCTCTGGATCAACCTGGTTCATCCAATCATCCCCTGCGCCGCCAACACGCGGTCAGCGACCAGCACACCGAACAGCACGAACAGATAGACGATGGAATAGGCGAACAGCTGCTTCTCTGGCTTCATCGTGTCATCATCGCCCCGCTCGCGGAAAGCGACTTTCACGGCGAAGCCCAGAAACACGGTGGAAAGCACAGCTGCGCTGATGCCATAGAGCCAGCTTGTGCCGCCAATCGCCCATGGGGCAATCGTCAGCGGCAACAGAATGACCGAATAGAGCAGGATTTGCTGGCGCGTGACTTTCTCGCCAGCAACGACAGGAAGCATCGGAATGCCTGCCTTGGCATAATCACTCTTCACAAACAGCGCGAGCGCCCAGAAATGCGGCGGTGTCCACATGAAGATAATCGCAAACAGCAGGATCGGCATGGCGGTGATGTCGTTCGTCACCGCAACCCAACCAATCATCGGTGGGAACGCCCCCGCCCCGCCACCGATCACGATGTTTTGCGGCGTGCGTGGCTTTAGCCACATGGTGTAGATCACAGCGTAGTAGACGGTTGCGATGGCCAAAATGCCAGCAGCGAGCCAGTTTACCGCCACGCCCATGATCAGCACCGCAGCCACCGACAAGGCGATCCCGAAATCGCGTGCATCGCGGCGAGCAATGCGGCCCGTTGGCAAAGGCCGGTTGGCGGTGCGCTTCATCTTTGCATCGATGTCGGCTTCCCACCACATGTTCAGCACAGCCGATCCGCCTGCGCCCATCGCGATGCACAGCACCGCGGTGAAGCCAAGCACCGGATTGATCGAACCGGGCGCAGCCAGCAGGCCACACAGGCCAGTGAAGATCACCAGCCGCATGACACCCGGCTTCGTCAGCGCGAGGAAATCGCGCCAATCGGCCGGGAGTTGCTGTTGTAACGTTGCGCTCGTCATGATCTGCTCTTTGAACAGGCCGACCACACGGTGGCAGTCGGCCTAGCTCAACTTATGCCTTTGCAGCCTGAGAGATGTGGTCATCAGCGGTGTGATGATCCTCAATCACAGGCAGGGTTTCAAACTGGTGGAACGGCGGTGGGCTCGACAGACTCCACTCAAGCGTCGTTGCGCCCTCGCCCCAGTAATTGTCTTCCGCCTTCTTGCCCGCAAGGAACGCGTAAGCGAGGTTGGCGAAGAAGATCAGCATCGATGCGGCCATGATGTAATAGCCGTAGGAGCTGATCTCGTTCCAATACTGATACGCCGGGGTGTAATCCGGATAACGACGCGGCATGCCCTGCAGACCCAGGAAGTGCTGCGGGAAGAAGATCACGTTCACACCAATGAAGAAGCCCCAGAAGTGCAGGTGCGAGAGGAACTCGCTGTGCATCTTGCCGCTCATTTTCGGGAACCAGTAATAGAAGCCCGCGAACAGCGAGAACACCGCACCCATCGACAACACGTAGTGGAAGTGCGCCACAACGTAATAGGTGTCGTGCAGGTTATCGTCGATGCCGCCATTGGCCAGCACAACGCCGGTCACACCGCCGACGGTGAACAGGAAGATGAAGCCCATCGCCCACACCATCGGTGATTTGAACTCGACACTGCCGCCCCACATGGTGGCGATCCAGCTGAAGATTTTGATGCCGGTCGGCACCGCAATCACCATCGTTGCCGCGGTGAAATACATCTTCGTGTTTACGTCGAGGCCGACCGTGTACATGTGGTGCGCCCACACGATAAAGCCGACCACTCCGATCGCGACCATCGCGTAAGCCATGCCGAGATAGCCGAACACTGGCTTGCGGCTGAAGGTTGCGACGATCTGGCTGATCATGCCGAAACCGGGCAGGATCATGATGTAAACCTCTGGGTGACCGAAGAACCAGAACAAGTGCTGGTACAGAACCGGATCACCGCCACCGGCAGGATCGAAGAAGGTCGTACCGAAGTTACGGTCAGTCAACAGCATCGTGATCGCCGCGGCCAGCACAGGCAGTGCAAGCAACAGCAGGAACGCCGTAACCAGAACCGACCACACAAACAGCGGCATTTTGTGCAGAGTCATACCCGGCGCGCGCATGTTGAAAATGGTCGTGATGAAGTTGGTCGCACCCAGGATCGAGCCTGCACCCGCCAAGTGAAGCGAGAAGATCGCAAAGTCGACCGCCGGCCCTTGCGAGCCGCTGGTCGAGAGCGGCGCATAGACTGTCCAGCCCGTACCTGCCCCGGCGCCAATTCCGCCAGAGAAGAACATCGAGAACATCAGGCTCATAAAGCCTGCAACGGTCAGCCAGAAAGAGATGTTGTTCATCCGCGGGAACGCCATATCCGGCGCGCCGATCATCAGCGGGACGAACCAGTTACCAAAGCCGCCAATCATCGCGGGCATAACCATGAAGAAGACCATGATGAGGCCGTGCGCCGTGATCATCACGTTCCACGTGTGCAGCGCCTGGTCAAAATTGACCTCGCCGCCATTCAGCCACATCGCCACTTGGCCCATCACCTGGATGCCGGGTTGCTCCAGCTCCATCCGCATCAGGCCGGAAATCGCGCCACCGATAATCCCTGCGAAAATCGCAAAGATCAGATACAGCGTGCCGATATCCTTGTGGTTGGTCGACATGAACCAGCGAGCAAAAAAGCCCGGCTTGTCGTCATGTGCGTGATGCTCTCCGGTGTGAGCCTGAAAGTCTTCAGCGGTTGTAGCCATGGTTCTCTCGGTACCTGTCGTGTTTGCCTATTGGCGTGTCGTATTCGTTGGGTCCGCTGGCTCAGTTGGCCAGTGCGACCTCTGCTTCTTCTGCTGGTGCGTCGCTAGCTTCTGCTGGCGCGTCACCAGCCTCGACCGGCGCATCACCATCAGCAGGCGCGTCTGCAGCAGCTGGCGCCGCTTCTTCTTCTGCGCTGGGCAATGTGCCGCCTTGCGACAGCACCCAAGCCTCGAACTGCTCGCGGGGCACTGCCTCCAGAGCGATCGGCATATAGCCATGGCGCGCACCGCACAGTTCAGAGCACTGGCCATAGTAGATACCAGGCTTGTCGATGAAGATTTTGCCTTCGTTGATGCGGCCCGGCACGGCGTCCAGCTTGAACCACAGTGATGGCACAGCGAACGCGTGGATCACGTCTTTGCCGAATGTCTGGATGCGGATTTCCTCGCCCACAGGCACAACCATACGGTTGTCTACGGCAAGCTGCGGCGGAAGACCTTTTTCCTTCGCCTCATCCTCTGGCATCATGTTGGAGATGACTTCGCCCATCCCATAATCGGGATATTCGTAACCCCAATACCACTGATAGCCATTGACCTTCACAGTCAGCGCATCCTTGTCGGGGCTCTTATATTGATCGAGCAGCAGCTGGATCGATGGCACCGCAATCACCAACAGGATGATCACCGGCACAACTGTCCAGATCACTTCGATCAACGTGTTGTGGCTGGTTTTGGAAGGAACCGGATTGGCCGCCTTGCGGAAGCGTGCGACCACAAACAGCAGCAGGCCAAGCACAAACAGGCTGATCACAGTGATAACCGGCAGCAGAATCACGTCATGCATCCACAGCGCCTGCTCGCCCGTTGGCGAATGCTGCGGCTGAAACTGCATGCTGCCCCAGAAATCTTCCTCGGCACCAACCGGCTGACCAACGATCATATCGGGGCCAAGCGGCGTGTAGCTGGAGGTTGCCTCAGTCGCGGCATCGCCTGCCTCTGTTGGCGCTGCTGTTTCTGCAGCAACTTCCTCAGCGGGCGCCTCTTGCGCCGTTGCGACCGGGCCGAACACGGCCATTGAAAAAGCCGCCACCATCATAGCGAGGAAGCGGGCCGGGTTTTGCCAACCGGATTTTGGGGCGCGTTCACCAAATTGCATTGTAATAACGCTTTCTGCTCTCAACATGTATCATTGCCACAAATGGCAAATCGCCCCCGTTAGAGGCAATTTCACCGAGCCTATACGCACGCTTGCCCCGTGCCACAAGCGCTTCTAGGGAGTTTTTTGGGCAAGCCTGATTGCAACCTGTGCAAGTGCAAAGAGGCGGCTTGCAACTGCGCGATCAAAACTGGGAAAATTGCTAGTAATTTCATGACAGACGAAGATATCCTATCCGAATTCAGAGCCGCCGACGCCTTGCTCGAGGGGCATTTCAAGCTCTCCTCCGGCAGGCATAGTGGGCACTACCTACAATGCGCACGTGTGCTGATGTCGCCGGAGCGTGCCGGACGGCTCGCGCTGGCACTGGCGCAGAAGCTGCCGCGCGAGATTCGCGGCAAAATCGACAAGGTGGTGTCGCCTGCGATGGGCGGGATCATCATCGGCCACGAGATGGGTCGCGCGCTGGGTAAGGACGCGATCTTTGTCGAACGTCCCACTGGCACTTTCGAATTGCGGCGCGGCTTTGACATTGCCGAGGGTGAGAAAATTCTGCTGATCGAGGACGTGGTCACCACCGGTCTTTCTAGCCGGGAAGCGATTGCTTGCATCGAAGACGCTGGCGGCAAGGTTATCGCCGCTGGTTCATTGGTCGATCGCTCTGGCGGAGAGGT
>CAKZSF010000312.1 GCA_937920575.1 uncultured Sphingomonadaceae bacterium
CAAAGCGGTGCAGCTGCGTGCCGCTGTCCGATTCACCGTCGCGCGCGTTGCTGTCTATTCGCCTGGTGCCGTCAAAACCGACATAGCCCAACAGGTTTTCCGGACTGTTGGTGCCGGTTTTCAACCATGCCCGGTCGCTGCCTGTTTTAACAAGTTCGCCCTGCTTGGCGATCAAGCGTCCATTCGTGGGCGCGCGCCAATCGTCTCCTTCCGCAGTTGAAGCAACCACGTGGAATGCCCCGGCCGAATGCGCCAACGGGATCGTCTTCCCGGCAGACAGGTCTTGGTTGATCGCAATATCAGACCCCTTGGCCAAACGCGCGGTCCACCGCCATGTGCCTTCAATATTGGGTGTAAACATGGCACGCCAAACATCACCGGACGTCGCGCTGCTGTCAGCGGCGGCGCCATCGGCGGCATAGAACCCGCGAATATGGGTCGGCAGGTCAGATCCGGGCGCATAGAACGTCACAATCAGGCGATAGTCAGTGAACGGATTGGTTTCGGCCATTTCACTCGTTTGCGGCCCGGCAAAATCGAACACCATGGGGTGGAAGGTCTGTCCATTGACGGAGATGTCATGCTCATCCTCGCCACAGATCGAAGGCTCAACATGCGGAGCATTGGCCATCAGCAACAGCGCCGCGGCTATGAGAAAGCAGAGATTGGGGAAGCTGTATCTGGTCATCATCACACCCATATCGTCTGTGCCGCGAAGGCCCCTCAACTATGGCTGTGCAGCCGTTGACTGTGTGAGCGCTACCAACATCGTCGGTGCTTTGCAAAGTATGGCGTCAGGCCGAGAGGGAATTTTGACTGGTTGTGAGCCCTTTCATAGCAACCTCATCCGTTTCATTTGAAGTCTAGACAGACGCGATTTTACGCTTAATGGTAGCGCTCACATTTTTGTGGGGAGAGTTCTGAAGTGCGTTTTAATTCCGTAGCGATTGCGGCCTCGGCAATGTTGGTTGCTGGCTGTGCGCAGACATTTATCGAGACTGCACCGGCTGCTGTAGCTGCCCCAGCCGCGACTGAAGCCGCAACTCAAGCTTCGGCCACGGATACGCAAGCGGGCGTTGCCAACCCAGCGATTTGGCCAGCTTACAAATATCCCGTGGTTACATCGGACGAGACCGAGGCACGCATCGCCGCGTTAATTGCGCAGATGACGCTGGAAGAGAAAGTTGGCCAGCTGGTGCAGGCCGATTTGTGCTGCGTGACCGCTCAGGATGTGAAGGATTACAATTTGGGCTCGGTGCTCAATGGCGGCAACAGCGGCCCTTATGGCAATGACACCGCCCCGGCACCCGAATGGCTGAAGGCAGCGGACGAATTCTACGAAGCGTCTGTCGACACCAGTGATGGCGGCGTAGGCATCCCCATGATCTGGGGCACCGATGCGGTGCATGGGCATTCTAACATCATCGGCGCGACCATCTTTCCGCATAACATCGGGCTGGGTGCGATGCGCGATGCCGCGTTGGTAGAACGGATTGCGCAAGTCACCGCGAAAGAAATCCGCGTGACCGGACAGGAATGGACTTTTGCACCGACAGTGGCGGTGCCGCAGGATTTCCGCTGGGGCCGCGCCTATGAAGGGTACTCGTCTGATCCCGAGCTGGTCGCATCCTATGTCGGCGCGATGGTGCGCGGTTTGCAAGGCGCGCCCAATTCTCAAAACCTCCTGGCGGGGCCCTATGTGATCGCCTCGACCAAGCACTATCTGGCCGATGGCGGAACAGATGCGGGCGTGGATCAGGGCGATTCCAGCATCAGCGAAGACGATCTGCGCGACATCCATGGCGCGCCCTATGGTCCAGCGATCGAGAATGGCGTGGCAACAGTCATGGCCAGTTTCTCCAGCTGGCAAGGCAAGAAAATGACCGGCAATCGCAGCCTGTTGACCGATGTCCTAAAGGACCGGATGGATTTTCAGGGTTTTGTTGTCTCGGATTGGAACGCCCATGGTCAGGTCGCCGGATGCACCAATGAAAGTTGCCCCAAGGCTCTGACTGCGGGGATCGACATGTTCATGGCGCCCGACACGTGGAAGGCGATCTATGAAGATTTGCTGGCCAAGGCGAAGGATGGCACTGTGCCAATGGGCCGGATTGACGAAGCCAACGCCGCCATTCTGCGCGTAAAAATGCGCCTTGGTCTGTTCGAGGCAGGCAAACCGTCACAACGCTATCTGTCGGGCCAGTATGACCTGCTTGGCGCGCCAGAGCATCGCGAGGTTGCGCGCGAATCTGTTCGCAAATCGCTTGTGCTGCTTAAGAACTCAGGCGTTCTGCCTCTCAAAGCAAATGCTCGCCTGCTGGTCGCGGGTGATGGCGCGGATGATATTGCGCGTCAGTCAGGAGGCTGGACCATTTCATGGCAGGGCACAGGCATCGGCAACGAATCCTTCCCGGGCGCGACATCGCTTTATGCTGGCATCCAGAACGCCGTTTCAGCCGCTGGTGGCAGTGCCGAACTGTCGCCTGATGGCACGTTCACGGAAAGGCCAGATGCCGCCATCGTGGTGTTCGGTGAGACTCCATACGCAGAGTTTCAGGGCGACCGGGCCACGCTCGCGCTCGATACAGAACTGACCGCACCGTATGAGACTATGCGCAAGCTGAAGGCGCAGGGTATTCCCGTCGTGGCGGTCATGATTACTGGCCGCCCGCTCTATGTGAACCCCGCACTCAACATCGCTGACGCCTTCGTGGTCACATGGCTGCCTGGATCGGAAGGGGGCGGCCTGGCCGATGTCCTGATTGGCGACACGGCGGGCGAGGCTCGCTTTGACTTTACAGGCCAATTGCCAGCTGCATGGCCAAAGACTCCGGATTTGGGCGATGGCGTGCTGTTCCCGTTTGGCTATGGGCTTAGCTATGCATCGTCCGGCCCTGCGTGGCAGGATCTGGCAGAGGTGGACACAGCAAATGCTGGCGACAGCCGCAACTGGTTGAAGGCCGGCGTGCCCGCTGCCAGTTGGTCTTTGCTGGTTGAGGGCGATGCCGGATATGGTGGAGGAACCCGCATCACGACCGTACCTGTGGAGGCACTGGAAGGGCGCGTGCGCGTGACCGCCAGCGATTACGTGGTGCAAGAAGGCGCACGGCGTTTCACCGTTTCAGGCGGGTTGTCATCCGTGGTGTTGCGCAATTTTGAACCTGTAGACCTGGATCGCGAAACCAACGCGGATGTGCTGTTGCTGTTCACGGCCATGGCATGGGATGCGCCGGAAACGGCTCGGATCGGTGCGTCAGGCAATGACAGCAGCGGCATGGTTTCGATCGAAATGCCTGAAACGAGCGACTATGTTCGTTATGGTATTCCGTTGAAATGTTTCCGCTCAAAGGGCGCCGACATGACGTCGCTGACCAAACCGTTCATTCTGGAAACGACCGGCGCAACAGACTTTGCGATCACCGAAATCCGGCTTGGTTCGGATGCGGAGAAAGTGTTGCCCTGCCCATGAACCCCAGCGGTCGCCCATGACGCCGGTTAGAGAAATAAGCGAGCCAACCTCGCAGGCGTTTGAAAACGGAATACGTCAGTTTTACCAGCCCATCGTTATTCGCGGTGCGGCCAATCACTGGCCGTTGGTTAAGGCAGCGCGGCAATCACCGAGCGAAACGCTCAAAATTGTGCGGCAGTTTGATAGCGGGGCGCCAACCGACATCATGGTTGCGCCGCCGTCGGAGAAGGGGCGATTTTTCTATCAACCTGACATGCGGGGGCTGAACTTTCGGCAAGAGAAAGCCAGCCTGACACAGCTCGCCAATGAAGTCGAAAAGGCCGCTCATATGGCGGAGCCGCCAGGCATCTATGCCGGGGCAACCGCCTTGGCCAGTCACTTGCCTGGCCTGCACGAACAGCATCCTTTCCCGCTAACTGATGCGCTGCCGGATGCGACGCCGCGCATCTGGCTGGGTAACGCCTCGCAAGTCGCAACCCATTTCGACATGTCAGACAATTTCGCAGTGGTTGCTGCCGGCAAACGCCGCTTCACCCTGTTCCCGCCCGAGGCAACGCGCGACCTTTATGTCGGCCCGCTCAACTTCACATTGGCAGGTCAGCCCGTTAGTATGGTGGACCCGTTGGAACCCGATCTAGCCAAGCACCCTCGCTTCCCTGCCGCGATGGAGCAGGCGCAATTTGCCGAGTTGGAGCCCGGGGACGCGATCTATATCCCGACCTTGTGGTGGCATCATGTGGCCGCATCCACGCCAATCAATATCCTGTTCAACTATTGGCACAATGATGCCGCGCATGGTGGCGGGTTCTTGGCGCTGGTGCACGGCATGCTATCGATCCGTGACTTGCCAAAGCCGCAGCGTGACGCATGGCGCGCATGGTTTGATCACTTTGTATTCGGGGATGATGCAGCGTATTCCGCAGATCACCTGCCCCCCAATAGTCAGGGGATTAATGGCCCTGAATCAGATCAGCGCAGCGCGATGATGCGGCAGTTCATCGCGCAAGTTCTGACCGCACAGAAGTAAATACCAAGACCGGGAGAGACCCATGATGAGAACTATGTCCACGCTATTGATGGCGTCCGCGTTGATCGGCTCGACTTTGGCCCCGCCAGCGGCCTTCGCCAAATCGCCTGCCCCCGCCCCGCTGCCGGTGGGCACCTGCATCAATATGGGCAACAGTCTGGAACCAGAGACAGAGAACGGTTGGGGCGGAAAACCGATTGGTGAGGATGATTTCAAACGCATCAAGGCGGCAGGTTTTGAAACCATCAGGCTACCAGTGCGCTGGCACACTCAAAGCAAGAATAAAGCCCCCTACACTGTCACTCCGGCTTATATGAAGAGAGTCGAACAAGTGGTCGATTGGGCGCTCGATTCCGGACTCAATGTCATTTTGAACAGCCATCATTTTGATCCGATTTACAAAGATCCAGAGGGAACCGCGGCCTGGCATGGCGGCGTCTGGAAACAGATTGCCGAACGGTTTGCTGATCGCCCGGAAGACCGCCTGTGGTTCGAGCTGGAAAACGAGCCGCATGACAAGCTCGACGATTCCAATCTGCTTGCAACGCTGGCCCCGGCATTGGCAGCCGTTCGGGCGACCAACCCGACCAGAGCGGTCATCATTGGGGGCGAAGAATGGAGCGGAATTGATTCCCTAGCGACCCTAGAGCTGCCCGATGATCCGAATATTCATGCGACGTTCCATTACTATTCGCCGTTTGATTTTACCCATCAGGGTGCCAGCTGGACCGGTGACGCGATGCCACCCATCGGCAGACGCTATGGCACCGCTGCAGACGCGCAATTGCTGCAACGCGATGTTGCAAAGCTGCAGGCCTATATTGAACGCACCGGGCACACGCCGTTTATGGGCGAGACGGGTGCCTATGACGCGCACATTCCGCTCGCCCAGAGGGTTCAATACCACGCAGCTATAACCAAGGCCTTCGGGCCAACCGGGATCGGCGTGTGTATGTGGGCGTACACCAACACATTCCCGTTTTGGGATCAGGCCTCCGGCAAGTGGTTGCCCGGCTTGCGCGCTGCGATCGGTTTGCCGGATGAAACCGTAGCCTCGCCAGTTGCAGCCCAAGTCCCTGCTGGCCCGCTGCTCAACCCTTCTCTTCCCACCGCTCTCCGCGGCATCGACAAGGAATTGTCTGGCGCCCTGATGAATGACCCCCGCCGCCTCGATTGGGATACTTATGGTGACCAATTCAAAGCGCGCGGCTATGCCGATGCCAGCATACCCGGCGGGCAGGCTGCACTGCGCATGACAGTCAAGCAAGCGCGGCAGAACTATTCCGTCGGTGCGACCATTCCACTGCTCGATGATATTGCAGAGGGCGATGTGATGACCATCGGCTTCTTTGCCCGCACAATCGAAGCCGAAACAAGCGACGGAAAAGGGCGAATTGGCGTACGTTTCCAAAGAAACGCTGATCCCTATCCCGGGTTTGGAGACACCACGATTTCTCCGGATGGCGAATGGGGCTGGTACGAAGTGACAGCGACGGCCAATCGGGACATTTCCGAAGATCTGGCGATCGTCACTTTGCAATTCGGTGAGGCGAAACAAGCGGTCGAGGTGGGCCAGACTATCGTTGTGAAAGGCGTGTCCTCAATCGTCGATTGACCCAATGGCGTGCGAACAACTGACCAGTGGTCTTGCGCTTTGATTGTAGCGTTCTATGGTAGCGCTATCAAAGACGCGTATTCTTAGGACGATTATGAGCAGCAGCGACCTGCTAACCAGCCTGCCAAATGACTATTTGACTGGCCAATTCCTTGGGCGGGCACTGTCGCCTGCGGGCCCGTGCATCATTGCGATCCGCGACGGCACGATTTTCGACCTTACCAACACCGTCTCGACAATGTCGGGGGCGATTGAACGTCGCGTGTTCGATGGTGGCGAGGCAATTGGAACGGTCGAAGGCGGTCTGCCAGCGGATTGGCGACTGCTGAGCCCTGTTGACTTGCAATGCATCAAAGCATGCGGGGTGACTTTTGCGCTTTCCGCTATCGAGCGAGTCATCGAAGAACGCGCGCGCGGCGATGCCTCAAGAGCTGCGGAAATCCGCGAACAGCTGGAAAGCCGCGTTGGGGCGGGAATTCGTTCAGTTGTACCGGGCAGCGCCGAAGCTGCTGAGCTCAAAGCGGCCTTGATCGAAGACGGGATGTGGTCGCAATATCTCGAAGTGGCGATCGGCCCCGATGCGGAAGTGTTCTCCAAATCTCCGGTGCTGTCCACGGTTGGTCAAGGAGCGCAAATCGGCATTCGGTCAGACAGTGAATGGAACAATCCCGAGCCCGAGATCGTCCTGGTGTGCGACAGCGCTGGCACAATCGTCGGCGCGACGCTGGGCAATGATGTGAACTTGCGCGATTTTGAAGGCCGGTCGGCACTCTTGCTATCCAAGGCGAAGGACAACACCGCCTCTTGCTCCATCGGCCCCTTTATCCGTTTGTTCGACGACGGGTATTCGCTGGACGATGTGCGGAGTGCCAATGTCGACCTGACCATTCACGGGCCAGAAGGCTATCTGTTGGAAGGCACCAACGATATGGGCCAGATCAGCCGCGACCCGACTGATCTGGTCTCGCAAACTACCAGCGAACATCATTATCCTGATGGGTTTGTCTTGTTTTGCGGCACTCTGTTTGCGCCGACACAAGATCGCGACATCCCGGGCAATGGTTTCACGCATAAGATCGGTGACCGGGTGATCATCTCATCAGACCGGCTCGGCTCACTCGAAAACACAGTTACCACGTCACGCGACGCACCCCCGTGGAAAACGGGGATTGCAGAATTTATGCGCGGTCTTTCCGCGCGCGGCCTCATCGACAGGATTTGAACATAATGACCACACAAACTCTCGCTCACTACATCGGCGGCGAATGGCTTTCCGCATCGGCAGATCTGGAAAGCATCAATCCCTCAAACACCGATGAGATTGTTGCCCGCTTCCCCCGTGGTGATGGCGGAACAATCGATCAGGCAGTTGATGCCGCGCGCGACGCCCTGCCAGCATGGTCGTCGGGGTCGCCAGAAATGCGGGCAGATTTGCTGCACAAGATTGGCGAAACGCTGTTTGCCAAGGCTCCTGAACTGGGCGAATTGTTGGCGCGCGAGGAAGGCAAAACGCGCGCAGAAGGCATGGGCGAAACGCTCAGGGCGGCACGGATTTTCCGCTATTTCGCAGGAGAGTCACTACGCCGTCATGGGCTTACACTGGAATCCTCCCGCCCCGGCCTGGATGTCGCCACATATCGTGAGGCGCTCGGCGTAGTGGGCATGATCACTCCATGGAATTTCCCGATTGCGATTCCGGCTTGGAAGGCCGCCCCTGCCTTGGCGTTCGGCAACACCGTCGTGATGAAACCCGCAGAAGGCACGCCGGCCATGGCGGTGGCTTTGGCGAAAATCTTTGAAGAATGCGGCGCACCGGCCGGGATTTTCAATCTGGTTCTGGGCGAAGGCGAAGCGGGTGCCGCACTATCCTCGCATGACGGGATTGACGCGATCAGCTTTACCGGATCGCGCGGAACTGGGGCAAAAGTTGGTGCGGCCGCCATGGCCAGCCAGAAGCGCGTTCAAATGGAGATGGGTGGGAAGAACCCACTGGTGGTGTTGGCCGATGCCGATATCGATAAGGCCGTCGGGATCGCTGCCGATGGCGGCTTTTTCCAAACTGGCCAACGTTGCACCGCGTCGAGCCGTGTCATTGTAGAAGAGGCCATCCACGACCAATTTATCGAAGCGCTGGTTAAACGTGCCGAGGCCATCAAAGTCGGCCCTGCTCTGGCGGAAGATACTCAAGTCGGGCCCGCCGCAAGCGATGCTCAGCTAGAGCAAAACCTGCGCTATGTTGGAATCGCGAAAGATGAAGGCGGATCAATCGCAACCGGCGGCGACCGGATTGAATGCGACACGCCCGGTTTCTATATGGCGCCGACTGTTGTGGCAGGCACCGCGCAGGATATGCGGATCAATCAGGAAGAGGTCTTTGGCCCGGTCGTCAGCACTGTGAAAGTCGCTGACTATGACGAAGCCTTGGCCGTTGCGAATGCTGGCGACTTTGGCCTTTCCGCCGGGATCGTGTCCAACGATGCGGCGCGAATTCGCGATTTCAGAAAGAACATCCGTGCGGGCATGGTGATGGTCAATCTGCCTACGGCCGGGGTCGACTATCACGTTCCCTTTGGCGGCACGCGCGGCTCAAGCTATGGCCCCAGAGAGCAAGGCTTTGCAGCGGCAGAATTCTACACTCAGATCAAGACAGTCTATACGGGGGACTGAGATCATGAAGGAGGGGGTTATCGAAGCGGAAAGAAAGGGCGCGACCTATCACGACCTTGAGGGGAAGCGCGTGATCATAAGCGGCGGCGCTTCGGGGATCGGCGCCGGGCTAGTGGAAGCGTTTGTGCAACAAGGATGCGCAGTCGCCTTTGTTGACCTGTCCGAAACGGCGAGCGAGGAGCTGTGTCGCGGCTTGGATCACGCGATGCACAAACCGATCTACAAGATTTGTGATATTACCGACATTTCTGCCTACACCGCCACAATTGCTGACCTGGCCAACACGTTGGGCGGATGTGATGTGCTGGTCAACAACGCTGGCAATGACAATCGACACACGCCCGAGAGTGTGACCGAAGCGAGCTGGGACGATACTATCGCAGTCAATCTGAAGCATCAGTTTTTCGCGGCGCAGGCCTTGATCGAAAACATGCGCAGCCAAGGTGGTGGCAGCATCATCAACCTAGGCTCTATCAGCTGGCATTTGGGCATTCACGATCTGGTTGTTTATCAGACCGCCAAAGCCGGTATCGAAGGCTTAACGCGCAGCCTCGCTCGCGAACTTGGCCGCGACAATATCCGGGTCAACGCGATCCTGCCCGGCAATGTCGAAACCCCTCGCCAGAAACAGTGGTACACGCCGGAAGGGGAAGCAGAGATCGTCGCTGCGCAATGCCTCGATGGGCGGATCCAGCCGAAAGATATCGCCGCCATGGCTTTGTTTCTTGCCTCACAGGAAGCGCGTTTCTGTACCGGTCACAATTACTGGGTTGATGCGGGATGGAGATGAACGCCGACATTCGCGAAGCCTTGTCTGCACAGTGCGAGCTGGGCGAAGGGCCCGTTTGGGATGCCAGACGCAAAGTCGCATGGTTCGTGGATATTAAGCGCCACCAATTGTGGCACTATGACCCGGCCACTGGCAGCAATTCGATCAATGACGCACCTGACCAGATCGGATGGGCCTTGCCGGCCAGTAACGGCAAGTTGTTGTGCGGCCTGAAAGACGGGCTCTACATTTTTTCACCTGACACGGCGCGCTTTGAAAAGCTGATGGATGTGCCCGGCGAATTGCCAACCAACCGCTTGAATGA
>CAKZSF010000313.1 GCA_937920575.1 uncultured Sphingomonadaceae bacterium
GAAGCGTTGCTGATTTCGCAGGGCAGGGCGGTCTTGGCGTTCCTGTTGCGCGCAGGGCCGCTTGTCTGTGCGATGCTGGCAATTCCTTATGCCATCGACTTTGGCCTGGCCGGGGTCGCGAGCTGTGTGCTGGTCGCCAGCGCTATGACGGTCATTGGACTGACAATAGCGAACAATCACTACGCAAAGGCCGATAGGGCAAGGTCGGAGGATCCAGCCTCCGCCTAACTGATGCTCAACCGCACATCACACACAAAAAAGGCCGGGGGTGAATCCGGCCTTCTTTGTTTCACATGTTTGGTTTGGCTTAGAATTCGAAGCCAACCGCGATGCCATAGCGACGCGGGTCCAAGGTGAAGATGTTGGTGAACAAGCCAGAGCTTGCGTCCGTGACATACAGACCCGTTTCTGAATCGTCGTCAAAGACGTTCTGCACAAAGCCACGAACGAACCAGCTTTCATCCGCACCGTTCAGCTGGATCTGCGCATTCGCCTGAACGAATGGAGCGATCCGGTTTACGGCGCCGTTGAAGACGTTGCCGAACTGTTCGCCTGTCATTGCAATATCGAAGCGCGGGACCAGCGTCATGCCGTTCTCGAACTCCTTGGTGTATTGCACGCCAGCCGAAGCCTTGAACCGAGGTGCCTGAGGCAGTTTGTTGCCTTTCAGGTTGACCTGAACACCCGGGCTGAGAACTTCGATGCCGCCAAAGGCAGCACCGATTGCGCCTGCTTGCGCATCCAGCACCGAGCAGATGCTGAAGGCACCGTTCGAAGCGATGCCACCGTCAGCTGCGAATGGTGCCGTTCCTTGCAGACCAAGGCCAGGGTTGATCGCATTCACGAAGGCGTTCGGATTGCCACCGGTCACAGCACACAACGCTCCGTTAGTGATGTCCTTGATGATAACCGCATTCGGATCTCCGCCACCCGGATCGCGCGGGTTGGAGAAGAACTGATCCCCTGCAACCTTGGCGTTCAGATAGCTGAAGTTGAGATTGACCAGCCAATTGTCACTTGGACGAATGACGCTCTCAATCTCTGCACCGAAAATATTCGCATCAATCGTGTCGTTGACCGACGTCCGCGCAATAATCCGGCTCAGCTGAAGATCGGAATATTTGTAGTAGAACGCGGTGGCGTTGAGGATGAATGCCCCGTTGCCAAAGACGTTCTTACTGCCGATCTCGAAGGCGTCGATCGACTCCGGACCGAAGCTTTCCGATACGTTGAAAATCGGTTGCAATGGCGGGTTGATACCGCCCGACTTGTAGCCACGCGAATATGAGAAGTAGAGATTGTTGTCCGGGCTGATCTCATAATCGACCACGAAACGACCCGTAATCTCGTCAAACGCCACATTCCGTTGCTGCGTCAGTTGGTTGCCTGCCGTACCCGGATCAGCATCGAACGCGCCAACAAATGGCGAGTCAAACGCATTTCCGGTTTGGCCGAAAGGAACCAAGAAGCTGGCCAGAGTTGAACGCGCCTCAATCGACTTTTTGTCATTGTTGTAACGCAGGCCGGCCGTGATGCTCAGGCGATCAGTGACGTCGAAATACGCCTCGCCAAAGATGCCATATGATTCCAACTGGAAGTCGAGTGTGTTGTTGCGGAAGAATGGCGTACCCAGATAGCCAGCGCCGCCACCCAAAACACCCGTGATATAATCAATCGCGAAGGTGTTCACATAGTAGCTGTTCTGTCCAAGATCGTTCTCGGCATAGACACCGCCCACCAGGAAGTTGAACGGCCCATCCAGATCACTGCTCAGAATAGCCTCAACAGACCAACTGGTGTTGTCTTGGCTCGATTCGTCGAAGGATAGCGGAACGTCACCGCAAATGCGGTTGCCGCCATAGCTGCCCAATCCGGTTGGGTCGGTGTCAGAGGTACAATATTGTCCCCCTGAGGTGACCGCATCCAGAACAGGTTGGAACGCGCCGAGTGGACCGAGGCCACCGGCAGAGAGCGCATTGAACGTCGCAAGGGCTGGATCAATCGTCGCGGTGCTTTGAATGCCAAGGTTGTAGTCCTGGCGAGAAACAACGCTCGTTTCCTGATAGGTGCCTGTCACAGACAGAGCGACCGAACCAAAATCATGCTCGATATGGCCCTGCAATTGCAGTTCGTCCGTGAAATATTCCGGTGTGAACGCCGTGTTCACAACCCGTGCATCATCCGGCTCGTCAAAATTGGCAAACCCGTCTGGACCGTAAAGGCTGTTGAGCCCGAGAGCGCCAGGAAGGCCATTGAGCGCGAAGAACTCCGAAGAGCCCAAAGTGCCTGTGAATGTCGAATTGGTGTTCGTGGAGTCGAAATCACGACGGGCGTTCAAACAACCCAACACACCCGTTTCATCACGTTGGCATTTTTGCTTTTGGATACGAAGACGGTCGTCATCCTCTTCGAAGTAGTATGCCATCAGATCGATCGTGGTGTCCGGCGTTGGTTCCCACCGGATCGAACCGCGAACCGCGTACATATCACGGCCATCGATATCACTGTTGTCAAATAGGTTCCGAGTATAACCATCGCGTTTGAGGTAGAAACCTGCAACCCGAACACCTAAAGTATCGCCGATCGGCGCGTTGATCATGCCCTTGGCGGTGATGCTTTCGAAATTGCCGTATTGCAGTTCAACTTTGCCGCCGAATTCGGAAAGGTCTGGCTTGGCTGTAACCACATTGACCACGCCTGATGTGGCGTTCCGGCCAAACAGTGTGCCTTGTGGGCCACGCAAGACCTCGATCCGCTCCAGATCGAAATATTCTGTTTCAAACAGACGTGTGTTGAACAATGGGGCAGAATTCAGGTGGATGGCTGTCGCGCTGTCGCAGCTGACGCCCACGCAGAGATCACCGATACCGCGGATCGTAAAGCTGGATGCGGTAAAGTTGCTTTTCGTAAACGATACGTTCGGCAGCGTTAGCTGCAGATCGGATGCGTTTTCAATCTGCTGCGATTCGAGCGCTGCTGAATCGAACGCAGACACTGCAATCGGAACGTCTTGCAGGCTTTCTGCCTGACGCTGTGCTGTCACAATGATCAGCGGTTCGTTGTTGTTGGATGCTCCGTCGCCATCATCGGCGTCTTGTGCATGTGCTGGAAATGCTATTGCGCTGGCGCATACGCCAGCAAGCAG
>CAKZSF010000314.1 GCA_937920575.1 uncultured Sphingomonadaceae bacterium
CAGCGAGAAGCTGGAATTGGCGAACGCGTTTTGCATCATACCCATCATAATCAGGCCGGGTGCCACAAATGTCGCGAACGGCACGCCGAGCACTTCGCGCCCTTCCCGCCCCAATGCGACAGTAAAGATCACCAAAAACAGCAGCGTTGTGACGGCTGGGGCCCAAATAGTCTGGGTCTGCACCTTGAGAAATCGCCTCACCTCCTTCATATAGAGAGTCCAGAGGCCGATACGGTTCAATCCATGGATCACGGGTTCCCCTGGTGGAGAGAATACTCCCATTTTATCTGACCGCACGTCAGTAGAATGGACAGCGGTGTTTCCAGCAGGTTGTGGATCGGAATGCGATTGATTGCTCATGACGCGGCGAGTAAGGCGAAGCAAAGCGGCTGGCAAGACAGCAAGCGCTTCTCAAGACGGGAATTGAATTTAAGCATATGAGTTGGACGGAAGAACGCATCGCGACCCTGACCAAAATGTGGGCAGGCGGCGCGACAGCCAGTCAGATTGCAGAAGAGCTGGGCGGCGTCAGCCGCAACGCGGTTATCGGCAAGGCGCATCGCCTGGGCCTGAAATCGCGCCCCAGCCCCGTGAAAGCTGCCGAGGCAGAAAAGAAGGCTCGCAAGAAGGCGGCTGACAATAAGAAGGCGGCGGCTCCTGCGAAGAAGCCGGTCAAGAAAGCGGCGGCAGCGAAACCTGCGCCAGCCGCGGCCAAACCGGTTTCGACCAAGCCGCCTGCGGGCACGCCTACGCAGCCTTTGCCCAACAGATCGCCTGATCTGCCCAAAATCGTGTCGGTCGGCCCCGGCGGCTTCCTCCGCCAAGGCCCAGGCGACCAGCAGGCTCCGATTCCACCAGCACCACCGCGCCGTTTGGTTCCGGAAAAGCCAAGTCCGGAAATCGCTGACAAGACCAGCCTGCTCGATTTGAGCGACAAGGTTTGCCGTTGGCCAATGGGCCACCCTGGCGAGGCGGATTTCCATTTCTGTGGCCAGGCTGTGAACCCGGGCTTTCCATATTGCGTTGAACATTGTGGCCGCGCCTATCAGGCACAGCTGCCGCGCGGTGTGCGGCGACCACCCCCACCATTGCCATTTGGCGGCCCACGGGTACGCTAATTCATACAGTCCAAGGCCCGGTTCTCCACTGTGAGAACCGGGCCTTTTCATTTACGGAGAGTACCTCATGGCCATTTCACTGCACGCCGCCTTTGTCCCGAGTTGTCAGCAGATCCTGACCGGCATGGACGGAATGATCACCAAGGCTGAGGCGCATATTGCCGAACATGAACTCACTGATGCCGATTTGATCGATGCCCGGCTGGCTGATGATATGTGGAACCTGCCGTGGCATGTGCGCGCGTGCTGGATGCATTCGGCGTACACATTCGGACAGATGGCGGGCGGCGAGTTCACGCCAGACTTCACCACAGTACCGGATAGCTGGGAAACAATGCGCGCGATGATCGTCGATGCGCACACCAAACTGGGCGCGCTCAGCGAGGATGAAGTTGAGGCATTGGGGGACAAAACCATCGGTTTCGTGATGGGCGGGAAGCGCCTGATGGAATTTACTGGCCAGAACTTCCTGCTCAGTTTCAACCAGCCCAATTTCTATTTCCACGCGACAACATTCTACGACATTTTGCGTCACAAGGGTGTTGCGCTGACCAAGATGGATTTTATGGGGCCGGCTCGCGTCAAGGTTTGATGCCCGCGTCAGACTTACGAATGTTTACAGCGGGCTGATCGATAGCGCGCTAAATCCTGCGTCAAACACATTCAGTTTGATGAAGGAAAACACTCATGGCTCAGCGCCGCATTACTCAGCTTTCGATCAAGCTGGTCGCTCTGACCGGCCTGACCAGTCTAACTATCAATGCCCCGGTCGCATCAGCCCTCGCCCTGCCGGAATCGGTTGAGGAGATGATCGAGGCCGCGATTGCGACTGGCGACCCAGCGAAAGTGGCAACCGTTGTTGAAATCGCCAAGGCGACCAACCCGGAAGACGCGGCCGCGATTGACGCATTGCAGGCAGGCTTCAACGCTGACCAAGAGCTCAAGGCTGCCGAGGCGGCTGCTGCAGAAGAAGAAGCTGTGCGCAGCGCGGGTCTGTTCGAAAACTGGACCGGTGAGGGGCAAGTGGGCGCATTTCGTTCCACCGGCAATTCCAGCAACACGGGCCTGACTGCGGGCGTAGGACTGGAACGTGTCGGCATCGACTGGCGGCACAAACTGAACGCCATCGCTGACTTTCAACGCACAAACGGCGTGACCACTCGCGAACAATTTCTCGCCGCGTATGAGGCCAACTACGACGTCAGCGATCGGATGTATGTTTACGCCCTTGCCCAGTGGGAACGCGACCGTTTTCAGGGCTTCTCCTCACGCATTTCGGCCTCGGGCGGCCTCGGCTACCGCGTGATCGAGGAAGACAATATGCAGCTGTCGGTGAAAGCGGGCCCAGCCTATCGCCGCACAAGCTTCATTGGTGGCGGTACACAAAGCAATATCGCCGCATTGGGCGCAGTCGACTTTGATTGGCAGATCAGTGACACGATCAAGCTGACTGAAGACGCCAGCGTGTTCTGGGATCCGGACAACACCACGTTTGTGTCCAACACGGGTTTGGAAGCAGCTCTGGGCAGCAGCCTGACCGCAAGGGTTGCTTACATTGTCGAGCATGACACGAACCCGCCGGTCGGCGCGGTATCGACCGACACATTGACGCGATTGACGCTGATTTACGGCTTCTAAACGCTGGGCAATCAGCCCTTTTGAGCGAACCAAATCCAGTGGCGCGGCCCTTTATTGTTGGGCCGTGCCCGCACTTCCACGACATCCACGCGGTAGCCCGCATCCATCAGGCGGCGTGTGAATTTGTGATCATCCGCCGCTGACCAAATGGCGAGAATTCCGCCGGGTTTCAGCGCCTCTTTCGCTTTGGCGAGACCCGTGCGCGTGTAGAGCCGGTCATTGGGATCGCGCACCACACCGTCCGGGCCATTATCGACATCAAGCAGGATCGCATCGAATTTGGCGCACGTGCCATCGTTCGCGTCATCGATTAAGGCTGCAACATCGCAGATCACCACCTCTCCACGCGGATCGTCAAGTGTGTCACCCGTAAGATGCGAAAGCGGCCCGCTGGCCCAATCAAGTATCTCCGGCACGATCTCAGCAACGACAACTTGACCGCCTTCGGCCAGTTTTTCGAGCGCGGCCCGATAGGTAAAGCCCATGCCGTAACCGCCAATCAGCACGCGTGGCCTTGGCGCGGTTAGCCGCTCTAGTGTCAGCTGTGCCAGCTGCTCTTCGCTGAATTGCATCCGCGTGCCCATCAACTCGTCACGCCCGAGCATGATGATGAAATCACGGCCATGACTGACAAGCGTCAGCTCATCACCGTCGGGTATTTGCGCAGTGGCTATGGTTTCACGAGGAAGCATTTTTGCTCCTTAACCTGAACCGGTCGCACCCTCCACCAAAACAAACACCAGAAACGAAAAGGGCCGCCCTCTCGAGCGGCCCTTATCAATTTCATGGGAAAGACGCTTAGTCCTTCAGGAAGTCCGGAACGTGGCTGGCACCGTCGTCGCCGCCCTTGTTCTCTCCGCCATCACGGCGACCACCGCGATCATTGCCACGGCTGCGGTTGCCGCGTGGACCGCGACGGTCCCCACGATCACCGCGTGGCTTGTTCTCGCGAGGAGGACGCGTGTCTTCCAGCTCTTCGCCAGTTTCCTGATCAACGACGCGCATCGACAGACGGACTTTGCCGCGCTGATCGATCTCGAGCACCTTGACCTTTACTTCCTGGCCTTCGCTGACAACGTCAGTGACTTTCTCAACCCGCTCGTTCTTCATTTCGGAGACGTGGACGAGACCGTCCTTGCCGCCCATGAAGTTCACGAACGCACCGAAATCAACGATGTTGACGACTTTGCCTTCGTAGATCTTGCCGACTTCAGCCTCTTCGGTGATGCCTTCAATCCACTTCTTCGCAGCCGCAATCTCGTCAGCGTTAGAAGAGCTGATCTTGATCGTGCCTTCATCGTCGATGTCGACCTTCGCGCCGGTTTCCGCAACAATTTCACGGATGACCTTGCCGCCTGTGCCGATAACGTCGCGGATCTTCGATTTGTCGATCTGCATCGTTTCGATACGGGGTGCGTGCTTGGACACTTCGCCGCGCGAGCTGCCCAGAGCTTCGGTCATCTTGCCCAGAATGTGCGCACGGCCAGCTTTCGCCTGCTCCAGCGCCTGAGTCATGATTTCCTGCGTGATACCGGCAACCTTGATGTCCATCTGCAGGCTGGTGATACCCTTCTCAGAGCCAGCCACTTTGAAGTCCATGTCGCCCAAGTGATCTTCGTCACCCAGAATGTCGGACAGCACGGTGAAGTCTTCGCCTTCGAGGATCAGACCCATTGCAATACCCGAAACCGGACGCTTCAGCGGAACGCCTGCATCCATCATCGAGAGGCTGCCACCGCACACTGTTGCCATCGACGACGAGCCGTTGGACTCGGTGATGTCTGACAGAACGCGGATCGTGTACGGGAATTCTTCCGTATCGGGCAGAACCGGATGCAGCGCGCGATAAGCGAGCTTGCCGTGGCCGGTTTCACGACGGCTGGTGAAGCCAAAGCGACCCACTTCGCCGACCGAATAGGGCGGGAAGTTATAGTGCAGCATGAAGTTGTTGTACGAGAGGCCTTCCAACCCGTCGATCATCTGCTCAGCATCTTTGGTGCCCAGCGTGGTGGTGCAGATCGCCTGCGTTTCACCGCGCGTGAACAGCGCCGAACCGTGGGTACGTGGCAGCAAGCCAACCATCGCCTCAATCGGCCGAACTTCGTCCGTCTTACGACCATCAATACGCTGGCCATCCTTCAGGATCGCCTTACGCACGATGTCGCTTTCCAGCTTCTTCACGAGCTTAAGAATGCCCATGTACTGGCCCGGATCGCTTTCAGCCAAATCGGCATAGTGATCACGTGCCTTTTCACGAGCAGCGTTCACAGCATCCTGACGCGCGCTTTTCTCAGTCAGCTTGTAAGCTGCAGCCAGATCGTCACCGATAACACCGCGCAGCTCTTCCAGAGCAGCGGTTTTGTCTTCGACCGGATCAAGCTCCCACGGGTCTTTCGCAGCTTGCTCAGCCAGATCGACGATTGCGCCGATGACTTTACGGCTTTCCTCGTGAGCGAACATCACCGCGCCGAGCATTTGCTCTTCGGTCAATTCTTTCGCTTCGGATTCAACCATCATCACCGCGTCTTGTGTTGCAGCGACGACGAGGTCGAGATTGCCCTCTTCACCCAGCGCGTCAGAAACGGTTGGGTTCAGAACATATTCGCCTTCATTGTTGAAACCAACGCGAGCCGCGCCGATTGGCCCCATGAACGGCAGACCCGAAATGGTCAGCGCAGCCGATGCTGCAACCATTGCAACGATATCCGGTTCAGTCTCGCCATCATAAGACAGCACCTGACAAATCACGTTGATTTCGTTGTAGAAACCTTCGGGGAACAGCGGACGACATGGACGGTCGATCAGACGCGATGTCAGCGTCTCTTTTTCCGTCGCACGGCCTTCGCGCTTGAAGAAGCCGCCCGGAATCCGGCCTGCTGCAGAGAATTTTTCTTGATAGTGAACGGTCAGTGGGAAGAAGTCTTGGCCTTCCTTGACGCTCTTGGCGGCGGTCACAGCGCACAGCACCACGGTTTCGCCATAAGTGGCCAGAACAGCGCCGTCTGCTTGACGGGCAATCTGACCTGTTTCGAGGGTGAGGGTTTTTCCGCCCCACTCCAGCGATACGGTTTTCTTGTCGAACATGTATTTTCCTTTTGAACCCGCACGGCCTGATTGCTGCGCGGGGCCTACTGTTTCCGGGAGTTCCGGCCCGGTCCGGTGCGAGGCCTGTCTTAGCCTCTAGGCCCCTTCACCGAAATGCGAAGGATACCTGATATTGAAAGGGCGACCGCATGGCCGCCCTCGCAAAGTTACTTCCGAAGCCCAAGCTTCTGGATCAGCGCGTTGTAGCGTTCGACATCCACCTTCTTCAGGTAGGCGAGCAGGCTGCGGCGCTTGTTGACCATAGCCAGCAGGCCACGGCGTGAATGGTTGTCTTTGTGGTTGCCTTTGAAGTGTTCAGTCAGGTTGCGAATACGCTGAGTCAGGATCGCAACTTGCACTTCTGGGCTGCCCGTGTCGTTTGGTTCACGAGCGTTGTCTTTGATGATTTTTGCTTTTTCTTCGGCAGTTACCGACATCTTATTTACTCCGCGGTATCCGGTAGGTTGAAACCCCTGACGACTTTCGCCGTCCCACCTGTAAGTTCCATCAGCGCAACGGGCACATCGGCCAGCTTCGCGAAATAGAGCCCATCGGTTTGGGGCAGTCCGGAAATGACCCGACCCTGACGGGCCGCCTGCGCGCTTTCCGGATCGAGAGACAGGGCCGGGATACCGTCCAGTCCCGCCTCGAGCGGCAGAAGGTGGTCTTCAAGTCGCGCGCCCTTACCGATTCCGTTGAGTTTGTCCAGCGAAATCGCTTGAGATTCGTCGAATGGGCCCGCCTTTGTTCGCCTAAGATAGGTAACGTGGCC
>CAKZSF010000315.1 GCA_937920575.1 uncultured Sphingomonadaceae bacterium
GGCCAAGAAGAGCGCCACCATCCCGAGCTATGGCGGCGCGCGTATGCCGCTCACCACCCATTTGTCGTCGCGGGTGCGAGAGATGCTGGTTGATCGCGCGGGCTGGGCACGTTTTCCCGATGATGTCCGTGAATGGCTTGAGGTACAGGACTATCGCAGCGAAATGCCCGGGCCGGGCATGCTGCTGGTTGAAAGCTTCCCGCATCACAAGAAGCATTACAGCGTCTATTACACGTTCGAGGGTTGGAACGCGAACCAATCGCTCGGCATGCTGATCACGCGGCGGATGGAGGATCTTGGGCTACAACCGGGCGGTTTCGTGGCGAATGATTATTCGTTGGGGGTGTGGGGCTTAAAGCCGGTGGAGGATCCGTTGCCGCTGCTCTCGCCCGACATCCTCGCGGATGAGTTCACCCAATGGGTGCAGGAATCGCATTTGCTTCGCCGGGCGTTTCGCGAGGTGGCGGTGATCAGCGGGCTGGTCGAACGGCAGCATCCGGGCAAGCGCAAGACGGGCAAGCAAGTCACTTTCTCGACCGATCTGATTTATGACGTGCTGCGCAAATACGAGCCGGATCATGTGCTGATCGAGGCGGCCTGGGCCGATGCCCGGGCTCGGATGACAGATGTTGGGCGGTTGGCTGATCTGTTGGAGCGCGCGGAAGGTGAACTGCGTCATGTCACGCTCGATCGGGTGAGTCCTATGGCCGTGCCGGTGATGACGATGATCGGCCGTGAAGCGGTGCCGCAAGGCGCAGTGGACGAGGAACTGTTGCTGGAAGCAGAAACGCTGGCGGGCGAAGCGATGCGTGTGGAAACACAGCGTTAGTTTGGTTCTTCCGCTTTGGGAGACACGCTATTTTCCGAACGTTTGGTGTTTGTGCAGTCCATCAAAGGCGAGCTTCTTTGCGCCGGCATCTTTGAGAAGAGCGATGGTCTTTGCCGATATGTCGTAACTTGCCTTGGCATCAGGCGCAAAGCGCAGAATTGGCTGTTCTTCCTTCTGCGCGAGAACCTGAACTGTTGCTGCCAGCGAGGCCTGATCGGTTGGCTCTCCATTCCAAAGCAGGTTGCCCCCTTCGGTAATGCGTAAGAAGTTTACGTCTTGCGTTGGTAGCTCTGTGCCACCTTGCGGCAAATCAACTTCTGTCGAATGCTTCGCGATTGGCATGGTCAGGATGAGCATCACAAGCAGCACCAGCAAAACGTCGATAAATGGCGTGAGGTTAAGATCGCTTTTGGGCTGAGTTGGGAAGATTCGGTTGAAGTAACGGCGCATTCTGGGCATGGCTCTCTCCTCAATTGATGAGATAAGATACCATAACTGATGCACTTCTCCAAATGGGCTTGCAGTGGTGGATTGGCGTGGCGAAAACAGGGCAGTCGAAATTGGAGTGTATCCCAACCGAAGTTGCGGCTGTTGTTCGGTCACTGCCAGGTTGGCAATCGGCCAACAAAAAAGGGGCGGATCACTCCGCCCCTCTCGTAATTTCCGGGTTATCAGCCTTAGTTGCTGCTGATCGTCGGGTTAACCCCGCTGCCATCCTTGCCAAACACCCGATAGCGTTCGTTACCGACAAAGCCGAACTTGGTGACGCCAGAGTTCTTGATGATGTTGAGCACCAGCACAGCATCTTCATACGCGGCGAACTGAGCAGGTTCGTACTGCAGTTCGGGCTCGGGCGTAATACCCTTGGTCTGTTCCAGCAACGTTGCCAGTCCTTGGCCATCGGTTGGTGTCCCATTCCAGAGAATCTGACCTTCCTTGGTTAGGAAAACCCGGTTCTTGATTGGGTCGATTGGAATGTCCACCGGCTCGTCACTTGGAACGGGCAGGTCGATATCAACCGAGTGCGTTGCCACCGGAATGGTGATGATGAACATGATCAACAACACGAGCATCACGTCGATAAGCGGCGTGGTGTTCATATCCATCATTGGGGAGCCGTCGTCGCTACCACCTGACATTGCCATGGGAAAGTACTCCTAACCTGATCTTAGCCGTTGGGGTCCACCGGGTTCGAAATGAACCCTACGGTCGGATAGCCCGCTGCCTGAATGTTGAAAATCGCGCCGGCTACACAGCTCCATGGAGCGTCCACGTCTGAACGGATGTGCACCTGCGGGATCTTCTCAGGGTTCGCCATGATGGCTTCAAAGCCACCTTCGCGCTGCACGATATCGTCCAACCGTTCGAAAGCTTTGTCATATAGCTCTTTGCTGTCGACTGCCGTGATGTTGTTGAAATAGACACGGCATTCGCCGTTGCGGTTGGGGCCGGCATAGCCGGGTTGCCCTGCGCTCAATCCATTTGCATCAGTTGTGCTGACTGTCAGCAGCAAGTTCTCCACCTTGTCATCCGATTCAATCGATTCGAATACAGGCAGACGGAGCTGCTCGACCTGCTGAATTGCCACCGGAATGGCAATCAAGAAGATGATCAGCAACACCAGCATCACGTCCACGAGCGGGGTCGTGTTGATGTCGGACATTGGCGTCTCTTCGCCATCTCCACCCATCGAAATTGCCATGTTCTTACGTCCTAACTAGGCTGAATTTGATCATTCGGATTGGTTGGAGAGGCAGCCCGAAGGTTGCCCCTCCATACTAACCAATCAGGCTTTCTTTGGAGCCACACCACCCTTGGTGGTTGCTGCTGCAGGCTTAGCAGCCTTGGCTGCCGGTGCAGCCGATACAGCTGGCTTAACTGCGCCATTCGAGCTGATGTTCGCAAGGATATCAGTCGAGAAGCCAGTCATCATCGCTGAAAGGCGACGGTTGCGGCTCTGCAACCAGTTGTATGCAAGCACCGCAGGCACAGCCACGAGCAGACCGATCGCGGTCATGATCAAAGCTTCACCAACCGGGCCGGCAACCTTGTCGATCGACGCCGAACCTTCGATGCCGATTTTCACCAGTGCGCGGTAGATACCGATAACGGTACCGAGCAGACCAACGAATGGCGCCGTAGCACCAACCGATGCGAGGAACGGCAGGCCGCCCGCAAGCTTCGCGTTGATGGCAGATTCTGAACGCGCCAGCGAACCGTGCATGTAATCATGCGCTTCGAGCTGGTCGGTCATCTTGCCGTGCTCGTCTTCAGCTTTGATCGCATCGTCAACAATCTGACGCCATGCGCTGTTTTTTTCCAGCTTGGTCGCGCCTTCTTTAAGCGAATTGGTGCGCCAGAAGCTGCTCTTCACAGCATTATACTGCTTGAAGATTTTGTTCTGCTCGAGAAGTTTGGTGATCAGAATGTAGAACGAACCCACAGACATGATAACCATCACGCCAAGGATCGCCCATGCAATCGGGCCGCCTTCTTCCATGGCTTGCCAGAAGCCGAAGTTCGCCTTCGGGGCTTCGCCACCTGCTGCTGCTAGAAGTTCAATAAACATGCGATTGGTCCTCTTTCAAAAGTCGTATTCAATGTGCTGCAAACCAGCGTGTCACTACAAATTTATTCGGGCGGAAGCTGCCAACGAACGGTGCCCGTATATTGGCCGGACGCTCCGCGGTTGAAGCGCGCCCGACGCCGGATCAGGTTGCAAGCTGCATCCTTAAGCGCCTGGGGTGCCGAGCCTCCGCGAACGGAACAGCTCGATGCCCGACCATTCTCACCCACTTGCAGAGAGAACGAAACTGTCCCTGCATAGTCACGACGCACCCAGCTGGGCTTGTAGTCGTTCTGGGTAATCCAGCCGCCAGGATTGTTCCGCGGCTCCAACGGTGGTGGAGGTGGCGGAGGTGGTGGAGGAGGTGGTGGAGGCGGCGGCGGCGGCGGCGGTGGAGGCGGCGGCGGCGGCGGCGGTGGAGGTGGCGGCGGTGGCCCCGGCGGTCCTCCCCCTCCGCCAGGTGGCGGTGGTGGTGGCGGCGGTGGCGGCGGATTGGGATTCAGAGGCTCAAACGGAGTCTCTGGCACCACGATTGGTGGCGGAGCCACTTCGTCTGGTGGCGGGGGAGGTGGTTCCTCCTCCGGCTCTTCGGGTTCAGGCTCCTCAATATCAACTGTCGTCACGCGCTCGACGACATTCTTGACCGCATCATAGGCCAAGCCTGTCACCAGCACATAGCCGACAACGATATGGATGAGGGCAACGATGATCATAGCAACAATACGATTGCCGCTTGCATCTTGGTCAGCGTAAGCCATTCAGTCTCATCACTCCAAACTATCTATTCCGGGGTTAGCCCCAATTTAGCACCCGCAAATTCTGGAAGAGACACTCCCCGTGCCTCTGAAGCCAGAATGATACTCCCTGCTGGCACTTGCCAACCCTATGTTATCCATCAGGATCGCAAGCGAACCCGAACTAAGCCAATTGTTTTTTGTTGTTTTTGGCCTCGCTCACTTTGGGTCTTAGCGAGTAAGCGAAACCTGCGCAAACGCTTTATCGGTTAAGCCCTGATTCAGTGCCTTTACGCTGGTATGATTGCGGGTAAAAGCCTGTGAAACGCAACTGTTCTGCACAAGGCGCGAACATCCGGAGACTGAAAATTATGCACGTGATTCGCAAATTCTTAAGCGTGTTTTTGGCCGTCGGATTGATGGGTCTTGCATCGCCCCTTGCGGCAAACCCGGTTCTTTCTGCTCAACCGACTTATGCCGATCTGGCAACATGGGCAGAGCAGGCCAATATGGTGATTCGCGCCACTGTTAAGCGTCAGATTGAGGTTCCGGTAGAACGCGCCCCGGGGCTCCAGCCCGGTCACGCGCGGCTCTATATAAAGGCCGAGACCAGCGCCTTGATCAGCGGGAATGCACCAATTGGTGAGGCGTTTTCCTACATTGTGGATGTCCCGCGCCGCGCGAATGGGAAGCCGCCCAAGCTCAAAAAGCAAAGTGT
>CAKZSF010000316.1 GCA_937920575.1 uncultured Sphingomonadaceae bacterium
GCTGGCTCGCTTTGCAATATCAGCGCGTCGCTGCCGGCGGGCACCAGCTCGAACGGCGTTGTGATCTGGTTGAAGGCGGATAGGTCAAACCCCTCGACCGTGCCAATCGGCGCAAGACCCATGGGAAATGATGCGAGCGCAATGCGGATCGATGCCTTTGCTGGCAGAAAAACGGCATCAGGTTTGCACAGTTCAGTGCGAGCATGTTCGAGCGATGGCAGCACGCCTTCGCCCACCAGATTGAGCGAAAAGATTTCCGAGATCACGAGATCCGCCCCTCTGCCCAGATGCTCTGCGCGGTCCAGCGCATCAGAGCGCAGATTGTGGATTGTGATCCGGTCGGACAAGCCATTGGCGGCGACAATTTCGCGCGCTGTGTTGGCTAGGATCGCGTTCGCTTCACAGGCGATCACCTGTTTCGCCCCGGCCTTCGCGGCCATCATGGAAAGCAGGCCGGACCCAGTGCCGATGTCCAAGACCACTTTGCCTGGGGCCGCGCGCTTGATCGCAGCGTGATACACCGAATTGCGGACAGTGTCCTGCAGCATCGGGTGGTGGAAATTGTCGACACCCTTGGTCAGAAGCCTGTGGGCGATAGCGACCAGATTCTTGTCGTTGGGTCTATCTGCCAGAATCTTGCGCGCCAGATTCCACGCGGTGTCGTGTTTGCCCTGCTCGATGTTGAGAAGTCCCAGTTCGAGCAGAGAGCCGGGATGATCGTAGAAAGTGGGTGGGTCGCTTTTGGGCATTTCCCGAAGGTCGATAGACCAAAGCCCAGCACAAATCGAATTGAAACTGGGCTTTGGATGTCGTTGGGTGGGCCTGCAATTGTCGCTTATTCTTTCCCGTAGGCGAGCAGATCACCCGGTTGGCAGTCCAGCTCGCGACAGATTGCCTCCAGCGTGGAAAAACGGATCGCTTTGGCCTTGCCGGTTTTAAGGATCGAGAGGTTGGCCAGTGTCAGTCCGACACGCTCGGCCAACTCGGTCAATGTCATGCGGCGTTCGTGCAGCAGATCGTCGAGCTTCACCATGATTTGGGTTCCTTCATCAGCTGGCATCACACGGTCCCTTCCAAATCTTCGCGCATCGCTGCGCCATGGCGGAACACGCGGGCAAGGATGAACAGAACGATGGCGAGCAAGACACCTGTCAACGAGAAGTCATAGTCCACGGTCATATCCTCGAATGGGGCCAAAGTGCCGAGATAGGCGGCCAGCGCTGCAATAGGGAAGCTCGCGATTTGGAACGCCAGGGCGATCCAACCCATCTTGCTTAAACGATCGGCGTTGAGCGTCGTGAACGGGTCATCCTCTCCGACACTGTCTACGATCTGCTTGAGCTCTCGGAAGAACATGAAAGCGGCCGCGGTGACGATTGCGGCGAGCAGCAAGAGTGTGATTGAGGCGGTCATGGCTGTTGCTACATCGGTGCCGCCTTTCTCCGAAACCTGTTGTGCGAATTCAGCGTGGTTGAGCAGCAGCAAGGGAATGACCCCGATCAAAATCAGCGTGACGAGACCGGTTAGGCCCATCAGCAATCCAGATGCAATTTTGCCTGCGGCCAATAGGGGGTCTTGAGGGCGAAATGACATGAGAAGTCCTCCTGTGGAGCGGGTTACGCGAGCGTCGGTGCCAAAATTACGACGCTGGCTTGTGCTGATGGAACGGCAACAATCGCGGCGAAGCTGTAGGCCGTAACCAGAAGCGCTGCGGCGAGGGCTGAGAGGCGGTGGGATGTGGGCATCATTATCGTATTCCTTTATGTTCGATATTGATATTCAATAAGGAAAGCGATTCTTATTGTCAATCAATAATATTGAAAAACGATAATATCGAGCGATTTCCCCTCGTGGCTCAGCCCTCATCTGGCCTTGACGACTCGCGCTCGGCCTCCTAGATGGCGCTCTCCGACACATGATCGAGACAAGGCGTGCAGTCGCGCGGTGCGCCAAACGAATGATCGGTGATTGGCTTTATCGCGACGCATCAATTGGCTGGGCTCCTCCGCAATGGGGTGAGCAACCGGCTGTTTGTGCGTCGTTTTTTGCGTCTAATATCCGCGGCCCGACCGGGCTGCATGGCATGAAGCACGAACCGCAAGGCTTATATATTTATGGCTACCAAGGCGAAGACACCCAGCACCGGCACGAAGAAACGGCGCATTCGCAAAATCTTTGGCGACATCCACGAAGTCGTCGATATGCCGAACCTGATCGAGGTTCAGCGCGAAAGCTACGAACAATTCCTGCGGTCGGATCCGTCGATTGATTATGTCTCCGGTCTGGAAAAGACGCTGCGCAGCGTTTTCCCGATCCGTGACTTTGCCGGTACCGCCGAGCTCGATTTCGTACATTACGAGCTGGAAGAGCCAAAATACGACACGACCGAGTGTCGTCAGCGCGGCATCACATATGCAGCACCGATGAAAGTCACGCTGCGTCTGATCGTGTTCGAAGTCGATCAAGAAACTGAGACGCGCTCGGTTCTCGATATCAAAGAGCAAGACGTTTACATGGGCGACATGCCGCTCATGACCGGGAACGGTACGTTCATCATCAACGGCACAGAGCGCGTGATCGTCAGCCAAATGCACCGTTCGCCTGGTGTGTTGTTCGACCATGATCGCGGCAAAACGCACAGCTCCGGCAAGTTCCTGTTTGCCGCGCGCGTTATTCCTTATCGCGGCAGCTGGCTGGACTTTGAATTTGACGCGAAAGACGTCGTCAACGTCCGCATCGACCGCAAGCGTAAGCTGCCGGTCACAGCGCTGCTTTATGCGTTGGGCTTGAACAGCGAAGAGATCCTCGCGAATTTCTACAAGACCATCACTTGGGAGCGCTCAAGCGGCAAAGCGGGTGAAGGCTGGAAACTGCCTTACGAGCCGGAGCAATGGCGCGGCCAAAAGCTGGGGTTTGCACTGGTTGATGCCAAGACTGGCGAGGAAGTGTTCCCGGCAGGTCAGAAAATCAGCCCGCGTGCAGCCAACAAGGCGGCCAAGGATGGTCTGAAAGAGCTGCTGATCCCGACCGAGGAAATCTTCAGCCGCTATGCATCGGAAGATTTGATCGACGAGAAAACCGGCCGTATTTACATTGAGGCCGGCGACGAAATTGGTCCGGAAAACCTCGAAAAGCTCGACGCTGCCGGTATCGACAAGCTGGTCTTGCTCGACATTGACCATGTGACAACTGGTCCATGGATGCGCAACACGCTGAAAGTCGACAAGGCGGAGAACCAAGAGGAAGGCCTCGAGGCGATCTACAAAGTGATGCGTCCGGGCGAGCCACCCACCAAGGAAACAGCAGAGGCTCTGTTCGAAGGCCTGTTCTTCGATGGTGAGCGCTATGATCTGTCTGCGGTTGGCCGTGTTAAGCTCAACATGCGTCTCGAACTGGATGCAGAAGACACAGTCACCACCCTGCGCAGGGAAGACATCCTTGCGGTGGTGAAGGAGCTGGTCAATCTGAAAGACGGCAAGGGCGATGTTGATGACATCGATAACCTTGGCAATCGTCGTGTCCGCTCTGTTGGTGAGCTGCTGGAAAACCAGTATCGTGTCGGTCTGCTGCGTATGGAACGTGCAGTCAAAGAGCGGATGAGCAGTGTCGATGTATCGACTGTGATGCCCAACGATCTGATCAATGCGAAGCCTGCTGTAGCGGCGGTTCGTGAATTCTTCGGCTCCTCGCAGCTGTCGCAATTTATGGATCAGACGAACCCGCTGTCAGAAGTGACTCACAAACGCCGTGTGTCGGCGCTTGGACCGGGCGGTCTGACGCGTGAGCGCGCCGGCTTTGAAGTCCGCGATGTTCACCCGACCCACTATGGCCGGATCTGCCCGATTGAAACGCCGGAAGGCCCGAACATTGGTCTGATCAACTCGCTCTCGACCTTTGCGCGCGTCAACAAATACGGCTTCATCGAAACCCCGTATCGTGCGGTGAAAGACGGCACGGTGTCTGGCGAAGTGAATTACCTCTCCGCGATGGAGGAGCAGCGCCACACTGTCGCACAGGCGTCGGCTGAAATCGACAAGGACGGCAAGTTCGTCGAAGAGCTCGTCTCTACTCGCCAAAACGGCGAGTTCATGATGAGCCCGAACGAAACCGTGACGCTGATGGACGTTTCGCCCAAGCAGCTCGTCTCGGTTGCGGCATCGCTGATCCCGTTCCTGGAAAACGATGACGCAAACCGTGCCTTGATGGGATCGAACATGCAACGTCAGGCTGTGCCGCTGGTGAAGGCCGAGGCGCCTTTCGTTGGTACCGGTATGGAAGAGACCGTTGCGCGCGATTCGGGCGCTGCGATCACCGCAACACGCGGCGGCATCGTTGACCAAGTCGACGCAACCCGCATCGTGATCCGCGCCAAGGGTGAAATCGCAGAAGGCAACCCGGGCGTCGACATTTACAACCTTCAGAAGTTCCAGCGTTCGAACCAGAACACCTGCATCAACCAGCGTCCGTTGGTAAAAGTGGGTGACGTGATCGAGCCAGGCGACATTCTGGCGGATGGCCCATCAACAGATCTGGGCGAATTGGCACTGGGTAAGAACAGCCTCGTCGCCTTTATGCC
>CAKZSF010000317.1 GCA_937920575.1 uncultured Sphingomonadaceae bacterium
TGCGTCGCACCCGGTTTTATCCGCACCGCGATGACGGACGGCTTGCCCGATGCGCAGAAGGATGCCCTCAACGCCCGTATCCCGATGGGCCGGATGGGTGAGGGGCCGGATATCGGTTCAGCAGTAGCTTATTTGGCCTCTGACGAGGCCGGCTATGTCACTGGCCAGACACTGCACGTGAATGGCGGAATGGCGATGATGAGCTAGGGAATTTCTCCCGACTTGACCTGATCCACCCCTTTATCCCCAGAATAGCCCGCGATTCTCCTCGGAAATCGCGTGCAAAACTTGCCGCAATCGCCTGTGTGAGTAAGGATTATTAGTGAATTCACCCGCGCAAAGGGGCGATTCCGCTCAAGCGCGAAGAAGGGGCCGATAGGACCATGAAAGCGACAATCGAACGGGCTACTTTGCTGCGATGCCTGTCACACGTGCAGAGCGTGGTTGAGCGGCGGAACACAATTCCCATCCTTTCCAACGTGCTGATCGAAGCCGGCGGAGACAACACGGTCAAGATCATGGCGACCGACCTTGATTTGCAAGTGGTGGAAAGCCTCTCTGCAGTGTCAGTCGACGACGCCGGTGCAGTGACGGTAAGCGCACATTTGTTGTTCGACATCGCGCG
Organism: uncultured Sphingomonadaceae bacterium; assembly: GCA_937920575.1. Taxonomy (GTDB): domain Bacteria; phylum Pseudomonadota; class Alphaproteobacteria; order Sphingomonadales; family Sphingomonadaceae; genus CAKZSF01. The sequence goes on from CAKZSF010000317.1 coordinate 626, forward strand.
CAAATTGCCGGACGGCAGCCAAGTTAGTTTGGAAACGGCTGACAATCGCATGACAGTGAAGGCCGGACGCAGCCGCTTCCAGCTGCCGACACTGCCGCGGGACGATTTTCCAACGATTGTCGAGGGCGATCTGCCGACCAGTTTTGAATTGCCAGCCAAAACTTTGGCAGAGATTGTTGACCGCACTCGTTTCGCGATCTCGACCGAAGAAACGCGTTACTACCTCAACGGCATTTTCTTCCATGTCACGGATGACGACGAGCCGGTTCTGAAGGCGGCGGCTACCGACGGCCACAGACTCGCGCGCTTCACGCTCGCACGCCCTGACGGGGCAGAGGGCATGCCAGACGTTATCGTCCCACGCAAAGCGGTGGGTGAGCTGCGCAAATTGTTGGAAGAATCGCTCGACAGCAATGTTCAAATTGATCTCTCGGCGAGCAAGATCCGCTTCACCTTGGGCGGTGAGGGCGGCGTTGTCTTGACCAGCAAGCTGATCGACGGAACCTTCCCAGACTACTCCCGCGTGATCCCGACGGGCAATGACAAGCTCTTGAAGCTTGATCCGAAGAGCTTCTTCCAAGGCGTTGACCGTGTTGCAACAATTGCAACCGAGAAAACGCGTGCGGTAAAGCTGGGGCTGGATACGGACAAGGTCACGCTGTCTGTCACATCACCAGATAATGGTACAGCGGCAGAGGAAGTCCCGGCGGATTACAAGTCTGACGGTTTCGAGATTGGTTTTAACGCCAATTACCTCAAAGACATACTCAATCAGATCGAGACCGATACGGTGGAACTTCATCTCGCTGACGCTGGCGCACCGACGCTGATCCGAGAAGATGATAAGTCGCCTGCGCTATATGTCTTGATGCCGATGCGGGTTTAGCTCGCACTGACTGGCAATAGGCGCTAGCTTCCTCGTCTAAGAGGAGAAGCCAATGTCTAGCCAAGTTCACGTCAAAAAAGATGCTCTCGATCAAGCGAAGATCGAGGCGGTGGAAGCGGGCGCATTGGCACCCGGCGCGGTGCGGCTGAAGATTCAGAGCTTCTCTGTTACCGCCAACAACATCACCTATGCGGTGGTGGGTGATGGTTTTGGATATTGGAACTTCTTCCCGGCTCCGGACGGGATGGGAATTGTGCCAATGTGGGGGCATGCCGAGGTAATCGAGAGCAACCATGACGAGATCCCGGTCGGTGATCGCGTTTACGGCTATTTGCCCATGGCGACGCATCTGGATGTTGTCCCTGGCAAAATCTCGCCGGGTGGCTTTACCGATGTGGCTGATCATCGTCAGCCGATGAGCCCGATCTACAACCAATACACGCGCCTCGCGAATGATCCGGAGCATGATCCAGCCCGTGAAGGGGAGCGGATGATTTATGGTCCGCTGTTCAAAACAGGCTTCGTGATTGATTACTTCATGCGTGCGGAAGAGTGGTTTGGAGCGACGCAAGTTGTGATGACCAGCGCTTCGTCGAAAACGTCGATGGGTTTGGCGAGCTGTGCGCGACAAGCCTCGCCGCATATCAAGCGCATCGGGCTAACTTCCGCAGGCAATGTTGAGTTTGTCAAAAGCACTGGCTTGTATGACGAGGTCATTGCCTATGGTGACGTTGGTTCGATCGCTCAGGAGCCGACGGTGAGCGTCGACTTTGCCGGCAACCCGAAACTGCTGGCGGGCATCCACGAGCATTTCGGCGGGAACCTCAAATATTCATGTCTCGTGGGCGCAACGCATATTGAAGAGCGCGCACAGGGCGGGGGCGGTGAAATGCCGGGGCCGCAACCGATTTTGTTCTTCGCGCCCGATCATTTTGTCTCGTTTTTCAAGGAACACGGCCCTGTAGAGGGCGGGAAACTTGCCGCAGCGGCATGGCACGGCTTCTTGAACTCGGTTGAAGGCGCGGTCGAAATCGTGCGTTTGTCAGGCATCGATGCTGCCAAAAACACCTATCTCGAAATGCTCAGTGGCAAGGTCGATCCCGCCAAGGGAATTGTGATCGAGCCTTAGCGCGCGGTCACTCTGCGGCTTCTGCTAGCTCAACACGCTGCGGTCCGCGGATCAGGCCACCGGGCGTTTCGCCGGTCCATTTGCCATCACGGAAAGTAACTTTGCCGCCTTTGATCGTGGCGACATAGCCATCGGCCTTTTGCAGCAATCGCTTACCTCCAGCAGGCAGATCAAATGCGAGCCACGGTTTGCCGAGCTTTAGCGCGTCCATGTCAATGATGTTGAGATCAGCGAGATATCCCGGCGCAATGATGCCGCGATCTTCCAGCCCATAGAGTTTGGCGGTGTCCCAGCATTGGCGCTTGATCGCGTTTTCCAGCGTGATCCGTTCTCCACGCCTGCGGTCGCGCACCCAATGCTCAAGCATGAATGTGGGCGATGCCGCATCGCAGATCGTGCCGCAATGCGCGCCGCCATCGGACAGTGAATTCACGGTATCGTCGCTGTGCTGCAACGGGTGAAGGAAATCGAGATTGCCGTCCGCATAATTGAGGATCGGGAGGTAGATGAAGCCAGTGCCTTCTTCTGCGCACATCATGTCGTAGGCGTATTCCTGAGGCGTAACTCCGGCGTCGGCCGCGCGCGCGTTCACGCTGGCCGTTGTATCGGGTTCGTAATCGAAATCCTCATCCATCTCATACTGCATGGCCCATCCTTGGGTGACCACCATGACGACGGGCAGAATATCCTGCGGTGCTTCTGAATAATCATTCGCCTCGGACAGCAACTGCGCCTTAAATTGAGGGTCGAGCAGCTTTGCCTTCTGTTCTTCCCAAGGCAGTTCAGCGATGGCTTGCCAGCTTGGGCGATAGATGAACGGATTGATTGTGCCCTGCCAAGCCATAATGATGCCATTGCCGCGCAATGCGATCTGCGCGACGATATTGGCACCGTTATCATTTTCGGCGCGCATCGTTGCGATCTGTTCCTCTAGCGGGAGCTCCTTTGCGATGGACTGCAGCGCGGCAAAGGTCACGGGCAGGCCGGTTTCGCGGCTGAGATTGCCCATCCATTCAAATTCGTTCCAGTCGCGTTGCATGTCGCTCGCCATTTCGAACACGCCGTGGCCAACGCGGCCCATGGCGCGGCCCAACTCGACCAGTTCTTCTGCGGTAGCGGTGGTGCCGGGCACCAACACGCCGTCGACATCCTTATGCAGCACCGTACGACTGGTGGAGAAGCCCAGCGCGCCGGCCTTTACGCCATCCTCCACGATTGCCGCCATTTGTGCGATATCGTCTTCGGTGGGCAAGGCACCGGGCTGTTCGCGATCGCCGAGCACATAGGCGCGCACCGCTCCGTGAGGGACATGCGTTCCCACATCGATCGCGCGCGGCATTTTTTCCAATTCATCGAGATATTCTGGGAATGTTTCCCAATTCCATGTGATCCCTTCGGCCAGAGCGGTGCCGGGAATATCCTCTACCCCTTCCATCAAGCCAATCAGCCAATCATGCTGGTCAGGTTTGGCCGGGGCAAAGCCAACGCCGCAATTGCCCATGACCACTGTGGTCACGCCATGCCAACTGGATGGCGCCATTTCTGGATCCCAGGTCGCTTGTCCGTCATAATGCGTATGGATGTCGACGAAGCCCGGAGCCACAACATGACCGCTCGCATCGATTTCTTCGGCGGCATCGCCTGAAACGGAGCCGAGTTGGGCAATCAACCCATCCTTGATTGCGACGTCACCAGTGAAGCGTTCAGCTCCCGTGCCATCGACGATGGTTCCATTGCGAATGATCAGATCAAAAGCGGCCATGGTTCTCTCTCCCAAATCTATGGCCGACAAATAGCAGAAAGCGACATCGCCTGCTATGCTGCAAAAATGGATAGTGAATTCACGTGGCAGCCCGAAGGTGGCAGCGGCATCTCCATTGATTGGGTCGAGGCCAACGGCCTAAAGTTTGAGGTCGCTCAGGCGGGTGAAGGGGATCACTTGGCGCTGTGCCTTCATGGATTTCCGGAACTGCATTACAGTTGGCGCGAACAGATCCCAGCATTGGTGGAACAAGGCTATCGCGTATGGGCGCCCAATCTGCGCGGGTATGGCGCGACATCACGGCCACATGATGTGCGCGATTATGGTCTCGATCATTTAACGCAGGATATTGCCGCGTTGATCGATGCGAGTGGAGCGAAGAAAGTCACTTTGCTTGCGCATGATTGGGGAGCGATCATTGCGTGGCATTTTGCGATTTTAAAGCTTCGCCCGCTGCATCAGCTGGTCATTATGAATGTCCCGCACCCAATGGTTTTGCAGCGTGAATTGCGCCGGTGGGAACAATTGAAGAAGAGCTGGTACGTGTTCTTCTTTCAACTGCCCAAGATTCCCGAGATGCGCATTGGTTCAAAGAATGGGCCTGGGATGGGCGGCTTGATCGCACGAACAAGCACCAACGCAGAGGCGTTCCCGCCCGACGT
>CAKZSF010000318.1 GCA_937920575.1 uncultured Sphingomonadaceae bacterium
ATCATCCCAGCTTTCAATGTCGAATTCGTACACGACAAAGCTGGCGGTCGGGAGTTTGCGTTCGATCTGATCGAGCAATGCGCGGTCACTGTCTGGCCCCGACAGATCGCATGCGAGATCTTGTAGGCCGGGATTGTGCCCTGCGATCAGCATCGCATTATGATCCGCGCCGTGTTGCTTCACCAAATCGATCATCGTTGCCGGATCGGCGAGATAGGCGCGTTCTGTAAAGTGAGTCGGCCAATCGACTTTCGCGGCCTCCAGCGTGCGTTGGACACGTTCAGCAGCGCTCGCCACGACCAAGTCCCATTTCGCGCCATAGTCCCGCATATGTGCGCCCATCAGCGCCGCGCCTCTGCGCCCGCGATCATTCAACCCGCGATCGAAATCGCGCAGAGTGATATCATCCCAATCCGATTTGGCGTGTCGCAAGAGGCCGAGCCGTTTCATGTCAGTCCTTTATCGCCACATCGTCGCTCGCAGAATTGCGCAAATCTTCAGGGGTGCATTCACGCTGCGCGATGCGTTGTAAAGCCTCTTCCAATGTCAGGCGAGTGATTGGTGTGCCTTGCGGGAAAGCGCTGAGCAAGCGGCTGGGGAAGGCTGCGGACAGCACCACGAAATGTCCCTTGTCATCCTTGCTTCGAATCAGACGACCAAAAGCCTGCGACAGCTTCGCGCGGATGATCTGGTCGTCATAAGCCCCGCCGCCATTGGCGAGACGCCGTGCGCGGTGAAGGATGTTGGGCTTGGGCCAGGGAACTTGCTCCAGCACGACGCAACGCAGGCTCTCCCCCGGCACATCCACACCATCGCGCAAAGCATCAGTGCCCAGCAGCGAGGCGCGCGCATCGTCGCGGAAAATGTCCACCAGCGTACCGGTATCAATCGGGTCGACATGCTGCGCGTAGAGCGGCAACCCACCGCGTGCGAGGCGGTCAGCAATACGGCCATGCACCGCGCGCATCCGCCGGATCGCAGTGAACAGGCCCAGCACACCGCCTCCGCTCGCCTCGATCAGTTTGGCATAGGCGCCCGCCAAACCCGGGATGTCGCCTTTCTTGATGTCGGTGACGATCAGCACTTCGGCCTGACTGGCGTAATCGAATGGGCTTTCGGCCAATGTGACTTTGGGGACGAGATCGATATGCGGCGCGCCGCTGCGCATGATTGCGCTGTCCCAATCAGCGCCTATTTCACTCCTGTCGGTCAACGTTGCCGAAGTCAGCATCACGCCGTGCGATGGCTCGAGCACGATCTTGGCGAAAGGGCGCATCGGGTCGAGCCAACGACGGTGGATGCCGATATCAAATTCACGCGCGTCAGAGCGGTCGACCGCGAGCCAGTCGACAAAGTCGGGGTCAGCCGGTCCGCCCATCCGGGCAAGCAGTGATTCCCAAGCGTTGATAAGATCAACTCGCCAACCGAGCGCATAGCGTGCGCCGTCGATCCGCGCGCGGCCTTGCGCATCGAGCCAATCGGGTGGATCCTCCAACAGAGCCTCCAGACGCATACCGAGTTTGAGCAACGGCTGACGCAGTTGGGCGAGGGCGGCTGCTGCGGATTGGGCGAGCTCCACAAAATTGCCTTCCAGCTGCGCCGCCTCGGTCTCTATGCCGTAGCCAGCCTCCTGCCCGCCGCTTTCGTCGCGCGCATAGGTGAGCGCGCGCACCGCGGCGAGCAATTGCTCGATCTCTCCGCTGGGTGCGTTGTCAGCGAGCCGCGCAAGCCATCCTTCGGCGGGCAGACATTCCGCTGCTTCGCAAGCGTCGGCGACTGCTTGGCCGCCTTCCTCGTCATAGGAGGCAACATCAGCCAGCCGCGCGGCCAACCCGCGGCGTCGTCCTTTGGAACCGCGTTCTGGCCCAAGGACCCAGCGCTTCAATTCGACAGCTTCTTGACCGGTCAACGCGGCAGCGAAAATCGAATCTGCCGCCTGAAACACATGGTGGCCTTCGTCAAAGATCAGGCGGGTGGGGCGTTGGGCATGGTCGCGGCCACGCGCGGCGTTGACCATCACCAACGCATGGTTGGCGATCACAAGATCGGCCTGTGCGCTGTCTCTCGCGGCGCGTTCGATGAAGCATTTGCGGTAATGCGGGCAGCCAGCATAAATGCACTCGCCGCGTTGATCGGTCAGGCTGCGAATGGCGCGTTGGCGGAACAATGTCCCGAGCCATCCGGGCAAATCGCCGCCGATCATATCGCCATCGCGGCTATAGGCGGCCCAGCGCGCGACCAATTGCGCCAGAATGGCTGCGCGCCCGCCAAACCCGCCTTGCAAGGCATCTTCCAAATTGAGCAGGCACAGGTAATTCTCCCTCCCTTTGCGCACCACCACGGGCCGCGTGCCATCGGCGCGCCGCTCTGGCCACGCGCGTTTGCTTTCGGCGCGCAATTGGCGTTGCAGGTTCTTTGTGTAGGTGCTGACCCAGACGGTGCCCTGCGCCTCTTTCGACCACAGTGAAGCGGGGGCGAGATAACCCAAAGTCTTGCCAATGCCCGTGCCCGCCTCGGCGAGCAGAACATGCGGCTTTGCGCGTTTTTCACGCGGGCCAAAGATCGC
>CAKZSF010000319.1 GCA_937920575.1 uncultured Sphingomonadaceae bacterium
ATTTTCACGCTGACCAAGGAGGCATTCGCGCCAATGTGGTTCAGTGATGGCACCGAACAACATGTGATCGACGGACTGCGCGCTGATGGCGATTTGACGCTATCGCTGGTGGCAGAGCAGGATGGTGTGGTTGTTGGCCATATCGCCTTCTCGCCCGTGACAATATCTGATGGCGCGCGCGATTGGTATGGGCTTGGCCCGGTTTCCGTTACCCCTGACTTGCAACGCAGCGGGATTGGAGGCGCGCTGATCCGCCGCGGTATTGCGATGATGGAGGAAGCGCATCAGGCCAACGGCATCCTCTTGATCGGCTCAAACGAGTATTACCCGCGTTTCGGGTTCGAACATGATCCGGAGCTCACCTATGCGCACGGCCCGCCAGAAGCATTCCAGCGGCTCGTGCTGCATGGTGCTGCGCCAAAAGGGGAAGCGCGCTTTGCGCCCGCCTTTGGTGATGAATAGGGTTTAGCGGCGCTCGGTAGGCTGGATGCCACGACCCAGGCGGTTGGAGCCGAGGTTCACATTGTCGCTCGACCAATTCGCCAAGAATGTCGTGTTGCGCGATACGCCATTGGCGAGGCGCGCGTCGTTGCCAGCGATCATCAGCCCGGTCGAATCGACCTTCTTGCCCTCTGGTGCGACAGTGATGAAGGCGGAGTAATTCTCTTTCGAGCGACCCTGAACAAACCAGTTGTTGCTGATTTGACCTTGGGCGCCACCCGGCAGATCGATCATGTAATTGGTCTTGTTGCCTTTGGAATCGTCAAAGCTGGAGGAGGCGATATCCACGCGGCGTGCGCGTGCCTTCACATAGTGTCCGCCTGCACCTTTCTCAAACCGGCTGCGTGTGATGCGCAGATGGCCATAATCGCCACCGACATAAATCGAGTGCGCACAGCCTCCGCCGCCTTCGCAAGTGCCAAGGCCAGAGAATGTTGATTTGTCGATCACGATGCGTCCCGCAGGATCGCTCGCGGTCAAAATGCCTTGTTGGCTATCGCGGAACCAGCTTTGCGCCACGGTCAGATTGCCCTTTTCAAGGCGAATGCCCGCGCCGTTGAAATCGCGCACGGCCATGTTTTGAAAGATGATGCCAGAGACTTCCGCGCTGCGTCCGCGCAACACGAAAGCGGCTTTGCCTTCGCATGTCTCGCCATCGAAGATCACGCTGCCAGGTTCGCTCGCGAAATAGCTAATGTCACCGCCTTTTTGCACGGCGCATTGGCCATAGCGGCCGGGTGCGATGGCGATTGAACCCTTGCTGTTGCCGATCGCGTCCACCGCAGATTGCAAGTTGCCAAAGCTTTGTCCGCTCTCAACAACGGTAAAGTTGCCGCCACCTTGGGCGACAGCGACCGCGCTGGGCAGGCTGGCCGCAGCCAGTGCGAGAAGACCAAAACCGGCTTTGCCGGCAAGCGAGCGAGAGGCGTGGTTTGTCATGTCTGTCGCGATACCGAAATTTGGTAAACGCTTTGTGAAGATTGACGGTAAAATGCGCGGGTACGGCGCTAGATTGGTGGGTGCCTACTTCCCGTTTCGCCACCGCCAGCCGCCTGCCGTGCGGCTTCGGGCGATCCATAGCAGCAATCCTGTCGCAGCAACCATGCCAACACAGGCCGTGATGAAGGCCACATCATCGCCGCGTTCCATCACAAAAGCGAAACCAGCCATCACCGCGATATAGCTGAGCAACAAAACCCAGCCTTGCCATGCGATCGGCATGCCAGAGCCATATCCGTATTTCTTGGCCGCGAACCAGTCACCTGGTTCAAAGAATTTGTGCAGCATACTCGGCTACTCCTCAGTGCGATTTTTTGGCGGCCTGCCGCGCTTGGGCCGGGTTGGCTTGGGCACTTTCACGCCGCGCCTGCCCAGCGCCTCGCGCAGCAGCACTTCGATCTCGGCATTGACCGAGCGCAGCTCGCCTGCCGCAAGCCGCTCGATCGCAGCATGGAGCGCCGGATCGAGCCGCAGGGCGAAGGCCTTCTTGGCCGCGTTTTGCTTTCCGGGATCGGGCATGTGCCCTCCTCCTGATCAGATTACTGGTAAAGCGAACCGGCGTTGACCACTGGATGCGCTTCGCGATCACCGCACAGCACGACCATCAGGTTGGAGACCATAGCGGCACGGCGTTCGTCATCCAGTTCGACAACATTCTTCTCGCTCAGCTTGGTCAAGGCATCCTCGACCATGCCAACCGCGCCCATCACCAATTGAGAGCGCGCCGCGATTACAGCTTGCGCTTGCTGTCGGCGCAACATCGCGCTGGCGATTTCCGGTGCGTAGGCGAGGTGGGTGAGTCCTGCTTCATCGACCTCAATCCCAGCGACATTCAGCCGGTCATTCAACTCTTCCTGAAGCTCCGAATTGATTACATCTGCGCTGGACCGCAGCGTTACCTCTTCGCCTTCCATATCGTCATAAGGATGGCGCGCGCCCACCGTGCGCAGGCCCGCCTCGATCTGGATATTGACGAACTCCTTGTAGTCATCGACGTCGAACGCGGCCTGAGCCGTGTCCGCCACGCGCCACACAACATTGCAAGCGATCTCGATTGGATTGCCGCGCAGATCGTTGATCTTCACACGGTCGGAATGAATGTTGTGCGCCCGCGCGGAGATTTTCTGGCGCATCATCCACGGCCAGACCCAGCGTAGACCTTCCGTGCGGTCAGTACCGCGATATTCTCCGAACAGCGTCACCACTGCCGCCATGTTGGGCTGGATCATATAGAAGCCCGCCGCAACAAATGCTGAAGCCAACACCGTGCCGCCCATCGATCCGGCGAAAATCAGCTTATCACCTTTGGTTGCACCATCCTGCGGCACGTTTCCCCAGCTGAGCCATGCGCCCAGCGCAATGACGGCGACCAGCACCAGCAGCAGCACATAACCATTATAGGCGGTCGCGCTGCGTTCGCGGCTGACATTCATTTGCCCCTGTCTCTCAGACATACTTTCCTCCGTTCGAATAAATATGATATCATAATTATATCAAATCGAGCGTGAGTCAAGGAAATCCGAAGAAGCGCATTGGTTCTTCGGTGCTGTTAAAGCGGCAATGTCAGTTGGGCTATTCGGTGATCACCGCGCGGCACTCGCCGAACCCGATGCGGGCAAAGCCCTCTTTTTCGGCAAAGGCGCTCATTACGATTTCGTCGCCTTCCTGCAGGAATGTGCGCGTTTCGCCGCCCGGCAATTCAATCGCATTCTTACCGCCGCCAGTGATCTCTATCAGGCTGCCAAAGCTGCTGGGATCCGCGCCCGATAGCGTGCCTGTGCCATACAGATCGCCCGCATTCAGGTCGCATCCGTTGCTGGCATGGTGCGTGATCAACTGGGCCGCGGTCCAATACATCGCCTCGTCCATTGTGCCGCGGCTGAGGCGGTATGGCTCGAGCCCATCGGCGCGCATTTTTGCGGTGGTCAGATGCACTTCCATTGTCACATCAAACGCGCCGCCTGCTTGGTCGGCATCATCCCACAAATGCG
>CAKZSF010000320.1 GCA_937920575.1 uncultured Sphingomonadaceae bacterium
GTCATCGCGGATGAGGAGTAGTGCAAAAAACATCCCACCCAACGATAAGAAAATTCCGTTTTCTCTCAGGCCAATCCCTAGCAACACGACCACCATAACCGCGCCCACTGCCGCGTGGCGCCACAATGGCCACTGCAGGCGATCTGCCAATTTTGCATTGGTTTGCTGAACGGCGGCTAACGCTGCCTCTGCCTCAATCTTTTCCAAAATCCGATCCCTTCACTTTCCAATTTGGAAAGTCGTAGCGTGCACTTTCCATTGCGGCAAGTGAAAACTTTCCAATCTGGAAAGTGAAGGACTTTTGAAAAAAATTGGGCGGCAGAATCTCTCTGCCGCCCATCACAATTTCAAGCTGTTACCAGTCACTGGCGAATTGGCAGCACTCTTAGTCGGAGTCCTTCTTCACGCCTGTTGTGCCTTCGGGCAGCGTTGGCCGTGCGGGCGGCAGGGGTGCCTTGCGGTCGCCGGTCTTCAGGTAGGTGTCGAACCAGCGCAGCATGCGCAGATTGTACTCATAGCGTGATGCGGCCTTCTGGTTGCCGTGTGGCTCACCGGGATACAGCACCATGCGCACGGGCGTGTCAGGCTTGCGGATCTTGATTGAACGATACAGCTCGTAAGACTGGCCCGGATCAACGCGCGTGTCTTCCTCGCCATGCATAATCAGGATCGGCGTCTCGGCCTTGTCGACGTGATAGATGGGCGAGACTTCCAGCATGGCCTGCCAATCGTCCCATGGCCATTTGCGGCTGTGCACATTGTACATCTCGTACGGGATATCGCCCGTGCCGAATTTGCTGACTTGGTTGGATATGCCCACGAACATTACGGCAGCGGCGTATTCGGCGCTGAGCGCGGTTGCGCCCCAGGCGCTGGCATAGCCGCCATAGGAACCGCCAGTGATGCCGGTGCGATCCGCATCGGCGACACCGCGCGCGACCAGATGGCGTTTTGCGTCAACGATATCGTTGAATTCTTTGCCCGCATAATCGTTCTGGTGCTGTTTGGCGAAGGCGACGCCATAGCCGGTCGAGCCGCGATAGTTCGGGTGGAACACGGCATAGCCTTTGCCCGCTGCCATCTGTCCCGGCATCGAATATTGCGTCAGCCAGCCATTGGAATAATGCGCCTCCGGCCCGCCATGCACCATCATGATGGTGGGCGAACCGCCAGCGGCCACGCCGCCAACCGGCTCGATCAGAATGCCTTCAACCTGCTGACCGTCGCGCGCAGTGTAGGTCAGCGTGCGCTGATTGCCGAAAGTGATGTCTGACAGCCACGGATTGTGGCTGGTCCAACGATTGAAGCGATTGTTTTCAAACGCGAACAGTTCGGTTGGGTGCTTGGCAGAGCTTGCCTCCACCAGAATTTTGTCGCCCGCCGCTTCGACACTACCCAGCGCAAGACCGCCCGCTTCTGTTTCGCTCAGTTCCGAACCGTTTGCCGCGTAGAAGCGCAGATAGCTGGACGCGCCCTTGTGGATCACAGCAGCCAGCTTTCCATCAGGCAGGAACTCTGCATCAACGGCTGCTTCCGCTGCGCCTTCGTTCAGCGCGCGGAATTGGCCGGTTGCCATATCGACCAGATGCAGCGTGGTATCCGCCGGATCGTTCATATCGACACCAGCAATCATCGAGAATTGGCTGCCATCGGGCGAAATCTCGATATCGCCGACTTTGCCTGGAGTTTCGACAATCGTGCGCACTGCGCCGGTGGTCAGATCGATGATGTGGGGCCGCTTCTTGGTGTAGCTGTCATCCACTTGCGGGGTTGGTGCGCTGTCGACCACGGCGGTACGGCCATCGGGCGCGATGCGAACCTGGCTGACATAGCCGGGTAGCGGGATTTCGCGCGGCTCGCCGTCTACCTCACCACCAGCCTTGGCCGCGAACAGCCGCGTCCATTGGGATTCTTCCTCGTAAACTTTGGAGTTGAAGCCCGCTTTAGACTCGCTTTCGCGGGCTTTGTCCTCCGCCGCACCGACCAGCATATAGACCGTGCTGCCATCCGGGCTCCAGTCGTAAGAGCGGACAGATGCACCGTCGACTGCGGCGAGTTTGCGCTGCGCACCGCCATCAATCGGCATGCCCCATACGGCGGTCTTTTCTTTGTCTTTCGACCACAGGAAGCTGATCGTGCGGCCATCGGGGCTGAATTGCACACCGCGCACATTCATATCTTCTGGCAGATAGGCGCGCGCCTGATCCGGTGCCCATGCAACGTTCAAATGCTGTTTGTAGCCGCCGTTTTCCTCGCCATCGGTCACATCAGGGCGACCGCCAGTTGTGTAGGCCACGCGTGTGCCATCAGGCGAAATGGCGACCTCGCCAACCGCTTCCAGCTTCGCGACATCTTCTGGTGTCATCGGGCGGGCCTGCGCAGTGGCGGCGATAGAAACGGAGCCCAGCAGGGCGGCGGCAAATGACAAGGTGCGAGTCATAGGATTATTGTCCTCTCGTGTTCGAATATTGCGCAAGGGCATAGCGAAATCTCTACAGAAGGCAAAGCACAGCCTCCGGCCAAGTTCCGCAAATCTATTGCCGTTGGTGGGCGGCAAAGTCGCGCCAGCCCTTGGGCACGTTGCGGCCGGCTTGCTCGCGCACGGCAATCGCGCGCCGCATGGTGTCCGAAGCGACCGGGTCTTGCGCCTTGCGTTGAAGGATCGCGAGATTGGCAATGCTTTGCGCGTCTGCGGGATCGAGCTGGATGACTTCTTTCAGCATCAGGCTGGCAAACTGATCCTCGCCGTTCTTCATGGCGATGGCCGCGGCGCTGCGGGCCGCCGACAGCTGCTTGTCCACGGGCAAAGCGCCGGTGTGCAGCATGTCCGTCAATGCTTCCAGCCGCAATTCTGGGTTGTTGGTATCGCGGCCAAGTGCAAAGATTTTCTCCGCGCCGACCAGTCGTTCTTCCGGCGCATAGTCGGACTGCCAACTGGATACACTGCGCAGCCAGAACAACGCCTCTTCCCTATCGCCTGCGGCCAATGCTGCGTCGGCAGTCGCCAGTGCGCGGCAAGCGTTGGGGCTCAATCCGTCAAAATCGCTGCGGCACTCGCGCGTGGTGATGGTGCGGGTGTGCCCTCCGGCAGGGTCCATGCCGCTGCCGGGCGTAAAGCCGGGTGTACCGGTGTTGGTGGCGACAGAGCCGGGCTTCAGCCATGGCTTCGTGGGGATGCGCGAGCCGACAATGACTTGCTTCTTTTGCGCGTCGTCCTCCGCTTGCACGATGATCGTCGGTGGCTCGCTACCCTGATCTGCTTGCCGCGCAGCTTCGATTTCCTCGGCTAGTGTCGGCGTGGCTGTAGTGCCTTGTACGGCAAGCGCCATGATGAGCCCGATTTCGATCATTGCCATTGGCGCCTCTTTTCCGTTTCACCCTTGCTCCGCCAACTCTATCGCGGCAAACCGTGCGCGGACAAGGGAGAAGTCATTTCATGCGTATCATCACCAAACTTGCTGCAACCTGTCTTGTTGCATTCAGCCTGCTGGGGGCAACGCTGGCCGCCGCGCAGCCTGGTCCAAACAACACGTTGATATTTGTAGGTTCGGTGATTGCCGATGCCAACAGCGCGCCGACCGGACCCATGACAATTGAAGTAGTTGAGGGACGCATCACGTCGATCACGCCGGGGCAAGACACCGAATTGGCCGATCACGACACCACGGTTATCGACCTCTCTGATAAAACCGTGCTGCCCGGCTTGATCGATCTGCACACGCATTTGTCGGGTGATCCCTCAGGCGAGTTCTGGCGGGCGGCGACCACGCCGCCGGAATATTACACGCTGATCGCCGCGAAGAATGCGCGGATCACGGCGCTGGCGGGGTTCACGACGGTGCGCGATTTGGGTTCTCGCACTGATCAAGTCACGCAGATGCTGCGCCGCGCGACGGCAGAGGGGCTTGCGCCCGGGCCGCGTGTTGTCACCAGCGCGCGCACGATTGCGATTGTTGGCGGCCATGGCGACACAAACGGTTTCACCAAGCACGTGAACGACGCGATCACGTCCGATTTTGCCTGCACCGGCCCGGTCGAATGCGCCGAGAAAGTACGGCTGGCGTCGAAATACGGCGCGGATCTGATCAAGATCACCGCAACCGGCGGCGTGTTGAGCCAGCAAGGCCGAGGGTTGGAGGCCCATTTCAGCGATGCGGAAATGCGCGCGATTGTCGAAACGGCGGAAAAGCTGGGCCTCAAAGTCGCCGCGCATGCGCATGGAGCCAGGGGCATAGAGGCGGCAGCGCGCGCTGGCGTCCACACGATTGAACACGGCACCTATATTGACGAGCAGGCCGCCAAAGTGATGCGCGAGAATGGCACAATTCTGGTGCCGACGCTGATGGCGTTTCAAGGGATCAAGAAGAACCTCGGCAAGGGTTTCTACACGCCTGTGGTGGAAGACAAGATCCGCGCGGTCAGCGCCTATGCCGAAACGATTGTCGAGCGTGCGCGCCAATGGAATGTGAAGATTGCGTTTGGCACCGATGCTGGCGTGTTTCCGCATGGCGAAAACGCGGGCGAGCTGGCGCTGCTGCGCGCGGGCGGGATGTCGAACCGTGAAGCGCTGGCCAGCGCTACCAGCTACGCCGCTGAAGTGCTGGGCATGGAAAACGAAATCGGCCGGCTGGCACCGGGATACTCCGCTGATATTATCGCGGTGGATGGCAACCCGTTGGACAATGTGGCGGTGCTGGAACAGGTCGACTTCGTGATGGTGCGTGGGCGCGTGATCGAATGATTGCTGTTGCCGCCGCGCTTATGGCCAGCACACCTATGGCTGAAAAGCCTGCGGCTTGCGGGATAGAGCTGATCGTGCTCGGCGCTGGCCAAGATGCGGGTGCGCCCCAAATCGGTAATGCGGATGACACCGGCCCGCGCTTGTTGCCATCATCTTTGGCGATTGCTGACCATGTCACGGGCGAACGGTTCTTGTTTGATGCAACGCCCGCAATCACCGAACAATTGGCTTTGCTCGACAGTCTTGCTCCAACCCGTGACGGCCTGGGCGTGGACGGCGTGTTTATCACGCACGCGCATATCGGACATTATCTGGGGCTTGCCTATTTCGGGCGCGAGGCGGCGGGCGCGAGCAA
>CAKZSF010000321.1 GCA_937920575.1 uncultured Sphingomonadaceae bacterium
GCGAACCAGCGCTCAAACGTTTGGCTTGGCTACGCTTCTCGCGGCTACGCCTCTAGTGGCGCAAGATAGCGCAGCAGATGAAACAGCGTCGGGACAGGCTCAGGAAACCCCAACGGTCATTCCCGACCTCGATTTTTCCAATCTGTTAGAGACACTCCGGACGACAACGCCCGCCTATGATCCCAGCAAACCTGTGGTCGGCTTCGGACTGCAAAGGAACGATGGCAAGATCCGAATTGCTCAGGTCGTTGAAGGATCTGCGGCTGAGAAGGCGGGGCTCAAAGTTGATATGATCATTTTGCGAATCAATGGTTTGGGTATGGATCCCTTCACGTTGCCCGAAGTGATCAAGATTCTGAGTGCGATTGATGGCGAAATCAGTCTGGACATAGAGGGTGATGGGCGTTTCAGCCTAATCAAGGCCCCGATCGAGCAGTCGAAGGAATAAGGCAAACCAATGGACTTTATCTCAATTCTTTCGATCTTCGTGCTGGCCTGCTTTGTGGGCTATTACGTTGTGTGGTCGGTCACTCCGGCGTTGCATACGCCGTTGATGGCGGTGACCAATGCGATTTCCTCGGTGATCATTGTCGGTGCGCTGATTGCGGCGGCGGAGGCGGGTAGTCCGGTGGCGAAATATCTCGGCCTTTTCGGCGTGGTGCTGGCCAGCGTGAACATCTTTGGCGGCTTTGCCGTCACAGAGCGCATGCTCGCGATGTATAAGAAGAAGGAGAAGAAGTGATGGACTTCGCTCTCCTAGCGGCCGCTGCCAACATGGCACCAGTTGAGTGCATCGCAGATTGTGGTGAACATGTCGGAACCCCCGCATGGGCCATGCTTGCCTATCTCGCATCCGGCGTATTCTTCATTCTCGCGTTGCGCGGGCTGTCGAGCCCCGCCACGTCGCGCGCGGGCAATCGCAATGGCATGATCGGGATGGTCATCGCCGTGGTCACAACGCTGGTCACGCATGACATCGCCAACATTGCCGAGATTGGCATTGCGATGTTCCTGGGCGGCCTCATTGGCGTAACCGTCGCGCGCAAAATCGCGATGACAGCGATGCCGGAACTGGTCGCCGGCTTCCACTCGCTGGTTGGTTTGGCGGCGGTTGTGGTTGGCCTAGCTGCGTGGCTAGACCCTGCGTCATTTGGAATCACAGACGCGGCGGATCAAATCCTGATGGTCAGCCGGATAGAGCTGGGCCTCGGTATCGCCATCGGCGCGATCACCTTCTCTGGCTCTATCATAGCTTTCTTGAAGCTTTCAGGCCGGATGAGCGGTAACCCGATCATGCTGCCCATGCGCCATGTGATCAATCTGGGCACATTGCTCGCCATCCTGGGCCTGATTGCCGCCTATGCGGTGTCAGGCGCAGGCGGTGCGGGTGAGGGGCAGCTGATCCTCTGGATCACAGTGCTGGCCTTCATCATTGGTTTCTTGCTGATCATTCCAATCGGCGGCGCGGACATGCCGGTCGTCGTTTCGATGCTGAACAGCTATTCCGGCTGGGCGGCTGCGGCGATGGGCTTCACGCTCGGCAACACCGCGATGATCATCACTGGTGCGCTGGTCGGCTCGTCAGGGGCCATCCTCAGCTACATCATGTGCAAGGCAATGAACCGCAGCTTCATTTCGGTGATCGCGGGCGGCTTTGGCGCTGATGATGGCGGCGGGGCGAGTGGTGAAGCGCGCGAGGCACGGCCTTACAAACAAGGCAGCGCAGATGATGCGGCGTTTATGCTGGACCAAGCCGAGAAGGTGATCATCATCCCCGGTTACGGCATGGCGGTGGCGCAGGCCCAGCATATCCTTCGCGAGATGTGCGACGTGCTGGAAGAGAAGGGCGTTGAGGTCAAATTCGCCATCCACCCTGTTGCGGGACGGATGCCTGGCCATATGAACGTGCTGCTTGCCGAAGCCAGCGTCGATTATGACAAAGTGTTCGAACTGGAAGACATCAACAGCGAGTTCGCGCAGGCGGACGTCGCCTTCATCATCGGTGCAAACGATGTGGTGAACCCGGCGGCGAAAACTGACAAATCATCGCCGATTTACGGCATGCCGGTGTTCGATGTGGAGAAGGCCAAACAGGTCTTCTTTATCAAACGCAGCATGGGCGGGGTCGGTTATGCCGGTGTCGACAATGATGTGTTCTACATGGACCAAACCATGATGCTGCTGAGCGATGCGAAGAAGATGGTCGAGGAAATCGTCAAGGCGCTGGATTAGAAGGCGGGCCTGATGCGCAAGTTCCTATTCCTGATCCTGCTGATCGGTGCGTTGGCTGGTGTGCTGCTGTACACAGATCTCGCCAAGCCTTTGGTCAAATCGCAGGTGCAAAGCGCCTTGCTTGAATCCGGTATGTCTGAAAAGCGGGCTGACTGCATGGCCGGGCGTATGGTTGACCGGCTGAATGTTTGGCAGCTCTATAAATTGCATTCCGGCATGGCTCCGCAAGAAGGCGAGACTGAAAGGCCCGAAGGTCTTGGTGACACAATCAAGCGGTTGCGCCGTGTTGATGACACAGAGGCAGTTGCCGTTGTCACGACCAGCGCTGGCTTGTGCGCGATCGGTATCGGTTGAACCTGTCCAACGAAGAAGGGGAGGTAGCGGGCCTCTGACCTCCGATCCAAGGGAGGGGGGGGAGGAAAGGGACATTCAAACCAGAGGTTGAGCACCCGCTACATAATGGGGTTCGCCCCCTTTGCGCGAATGGTTACACTGCGATAGAAGATTTTCTCGAGAGGGGAATCATTATGCGTTTCGCAACCGTCGCTATCGCGGCTCTTTTGGCCACAACCATGGCCGCTCCAGTATGGGCAGAGGAACATTTTGTCTCGCCCGGAGAAGGCGCCGCAGAGGCCCTGCAAGAGGCGCTGATCTTGGCAGAGAAAGGCGACACTATTGTCCTTGCCGCAGGTCGCTATGAGCTGACGGACGGGCTTAGTCTTGACGTGGACGGCGTGACCGTGCGCGGGGCGGGGATGGACGCGACCGTCCTCGACTTCACTGGCCAAAAGGGCGCTGGCGAGGGCTTGCTGGTCACATCCGACAGCGTAACGCTGCGCGATTTCGCAATGGAAAACCCCAAAGGCGACGGAATCAAATCCAAAGGTGCAGATGACATCGTTTATCACGCGATCCGCGTGACCTGGACAAACGGGCCAGATGCGAACAACGGCGCCTATGGCATCTATCCGGTCGAAAGCACCAACATCCTGATCGACAACGTCGAAGTCTCGGGCGCGTCGGATGCCGGTATTTATGTCGGGCAATCGAAGAAGATAACGGTGCGCAATTCTGTGGCATCCAACAATGTCGCCGGCATTGAGATCGAGAACAGCCGCGATGCCATTGTCGAGCGTAATTTCGTGACGCGCAACACCGGCGGCGTGTTGGTGTTCGACTTGCCTGATCTGCCAATCATGGGCGGCGGCAATGTAGTCGTGCGCAACAATCTGATCGTGGACAACAACACGCCCAATTTCGCACCAGAGGGCAATATCGTGGCGGGCGTTCCGCGGGGAACGGGCGTAATGGTGATGGCCAATGAGAAAGTCTGGGTGGAAGGCAACACGATCCTGTCCAACCCGACTGCAGCGATGATGGTGATCGCTTATACCCAGCCGTTCGAAGATGAGAACTACAACCCTTACCCCCGCGAAGTCGTTTTTGGCATCAACCGGATTGATCGCGGCGGCAGTGATCCGGACTTGCCAGGGATTGGGCCGGTTTTGGCGGCATTCGGTGGACGCCTTCCTCCACTTTTGTGGGATGGCCTGACTCAAGACCCCGAAACAGTCGCGTTTCGTTCGGTGGTTGGTGCGCCTGGTTGGACGCTGAACCTGACCGAGCAGGGGCAATCATTGGCCGAAGCAAACCCGGGCCCGATGAAAGTGCCCGCTTTTCGGTCGCGCATGGATATGAGCGGCATTGGCGCGCCAGAATCCATGGACGAACGGTTGGTCGAGAAAAAAGCGCCTCAAGCTGATGAACCTGCAGAAGACGAACCCGTAGAGGAAGTCGAGGAGCCCGCTGCGGAAGAGGAGGAACCTGCTGCAGAAGAGGAGTCAGAAACGCCCAAAATCGACTCGTTCGAAGACGTATTTTTGGGTGACGATGTGGAAGCGACATCTGACGAGACGAGCGAAGAGTGAAGCGACGCTCTTTCGCCTTGGCCTTGGCAACCGCTGGCGCGATATTCGCGGCTAGCGGACAAGCCGTCCCGCCACCCCAAAAATATGTCAATGACGTCGCGGTGGCGTCAAATGGATTTCCAAAGCTGCTGTCGGAGTACCGGTTCTTCGACGACATGCGCGCGCAAAAGCCTGTGCCGCATGTCTATCCCTATCAACTCAACACGCCGCTCTATTCAGACGGAGCGGACAAGCTTCGTTTTGTCTACCGGGCCGCAGGCACGCAATTCACTGCGCAGGGTGAAGGGTTGCTCGATCTTCCTGTTGGTAGCGCATTGATCAAAACCTTTGCCTTTGGTGAAGGTGACGAGCGGCGCTTGATCGAAACGCGGGTGCTGCTCCATCGTGCGGATGGCTGGCTCGCACTGCCGTACAAATGGAATGACGAACAGACGGAAGCGAAACTGGCGCTTGCAGGCGGGCGCATTCCGATCACACGCCCCGATGGACAAGAGATCAGCTACCGCATTCCGAACAAGAACCAGTGCAAGACCTGCCACAGCAAAGATGGCGAAGTGATCCCGATTGGGCCCAAGGCGCGCAATCTCTCGTCAGAATGGCTGAGCGAGATGGTTGAAGCTGGGCATATCGATACGATTCCAGAGACTGCTGATACGTTACCTCTCTGGGAAGGCAGCATCACTGCACCCACCGTGAATGCCGCGCGCGCCTATCTCGATGTGAATTGCGCCCATTGCCATCAACCGGGCGGGAGCGCATCGAATTCAGGTCTCGATCTTCGCTGGGAGCAGGATGATCCGATCAAGCTGGGCATACGCAAGCCACCGGTCGCCGCTGGGCGCGGGGCGGGCGGGTTTCTGGTGTCGGTAGAGCCCGGAGCGCCCGAGCAATCGATCATGATCCACCGTATGGGATCAACCGAGCCGGGCGTCGCTATGCCAGAATTGGGCAAGGGGACAATCGATCCGGAAGGTCTAAAAGTCGTAACGGATTGGATATTGGAGATGGACAAATGAAGTGGGTAATCCGCGGCCTTGCTGTTCTTGCAGCGATCTTGCTGGTGTCCTTTCTCGTGTTCCGCACACCCGATACGGACGCGGAAGAGATGCGCGCCAGATATGGCGGGGAAGCCTCGCAATTTGTCGAGCTGTCCAATGGCCAGACAATTCATCTGCGTGATGAAGGGCCACGAGATGGGCCCGCGATCATCCTTTTGCATGGCTCCAACAGCAGCCTTCATACTTGGGAAGAATGGACCAAGGCGCTTGCAACTGACTACCGGGTTGTTCGGTTTGATCAGGTCGGTCACGGGCTTACGGGCCCGGCAACCGACGGAGATTACACCAAGGCCAGGCTTGTCGGCGATGTTCATGCGGT
>CAKZSF010000322.1 GCA_937920575.1 uncultured Sphingomonadaceae bacterium
TGATCACATGGGGCAAAACGCGCGACGAGGCAGCGGACAAGCAGATCGCCGCGCTGGATGCATTCCTGATCGAAGGGCCAGGGCACAATATCGATTTCCTCTCAGCCCTTATGCAGCATCCGCGTTTCCGTTCGGGTGAGCTGACAACAGGCTTCATCGCGGAGGAATATCCCGACGGTTTTGAAGGCGCGGCCACGAGTGACGAGTTTATGCGCAAACTGGCTGCGGTCGCCGCGACCATAGCGTGCACATCGGCTGGCAGAGCTAGAGAAATCGATGGTCAAATGGGTGAACATCTAGATCCACCATACGAATGGCGGGTAAGGCTTGCCGATCGAGAATTCTGGCTGGATCTGTCTTCAGAAGCCGAGAATATCGTCATCGACGGTTCTTCGATCAATGTCTCACACAACTATGTCCATGGGGACGCATTGTTCGAAGCTCATGTGGATGGTGAGAAAATCGTCATTCAGATTGAAACTACAAATTCGGGAATGAAGCTCACAACGCGGGGTTCTCAGCATGTCGTGGAGACGCTGCCCTCACACATTGCTGCTTTCACTGACCACATGATCGAGAAGGTACCGCCTGATCTGTCCAGAATGCTGATTTGCCCGATGCCGGGATTGCTTGTCAGCCTGCATGTTGCCGAGGGCGAGGAAGTTCAGCCCGGCCAACCGCTTGCGACAGTCGAGGCGATGAAGATGGAAAACATCCTCCGGGCAGAGAAGCAGGGCGTCATTGCCAAGATCAATGCGGGCGAGGGTGACAGTCTGGCAGTGGACGATGTCATCCTAGAGCTGGAATAATGCACAAGCTCTCTAGCCCGGAAATGCCTGCGGCCGATGCAATCACGTTTGATGACTTCTTGAAAGTCGATATCCGGCTGGGAACTGTGGTCGAAGCCAAGCCTTTCCCGGAAGCACGCAACCCCAGCTTCAAACTGGTGATCGACTTTGGCGCGGCAATTGGACGCAAGAAGAGCTGCGCACAAATCACCACGCACTATTCGCCCGAATCGCTGATTGGGAAACAAGTGGCGGCAGTGGTCAATTTCCCGCCTCGCCAGATCGGGCCAGCGATATCGGAAGTGCTCACATTGGGATTCCCGGACGAGAATGGTGAAGTGGTTCTGATTTCTAGCGATCAGGCTTGCCCCGACGGATCGCGTCTCTTCTAAGACCGGCGATCTTACTGACATTTCTGTTTGTTAACAGAATTTTACACTTGCTCTGTATTCTGCAGCAGCATTACTATATAAGCGACAATCCAATGTCGCGTTTTTAGACGGCACAGTTGGCCTTTCAGGAGGGCAGAATGGCACGCAAAGGTACAGCGTACTTCGATAATCGAGGTCAGTACTTCAAGACGGCTGAAGAGGCGACTGTCAGTGATCTGGCAGCGTTGCTTGGCAAGATCGGCGATGGTGAAAGCCTTGCGCCTGGCATCGCCTTCATGCTGTTGGAGCGGCGCGATGATATTGAACGCATTTTCAAAGAGCATGACAAGCTTCGGGAAAAGGGGCCGTCTGAGATCGATGAAGCGATTGAGGCGGACAATGTGACCAAGCTCAAGACTGGAAAACCTTCTGATCTGGCGAGCTAACGCGTCCGCGCCCTAGTCTTCGATAATTGCAACCGCGCGGATCCAACCAGCGCTGGCACGTTCAATTTTCACCGGAAAACAGCTAAGCGTGAACCCATGGTCAGGTAGCGCGCCCAAATTGGTGAGCTTCTCGATCTGGTAGTAGGGCCGTATCCGCCCTGCCTTGTGGCCTTCCCAAATGATTGACGGGTCGCGATTTTCTGCCCAGCGTTTCGCCGTATGGCTAAATGGAGCGTCCCAGCTCCATGCGTCGGTACCGACCACTTCGACGCCGCGCTCGGTCAGCCAAAGAGTGGCTTCTGCACCCAAACCGACGCCCTGATCGGTGAAGTTATCGGTGCCATAGACAGCACCAGATTGAATCAGGACAATGTCTAGCGGTTGCAGGTCATGGCCGATTTCAACCAATGCGGCCTCAACTTCACTGGCGCTCACCACATGGCCATGCGGAAGGTGGCTAAAATCAAGCTTTACGCCGGGCCGTAAGAAACGGTCGAGCGGCGCTTCATCGATACTCGGAGCGGGCCTTGCCCCGCGATCCGTGGTGGAATGGTAGTGCCAGGGCGCGTCCATATGCGTGCCATTATGCGTCGACAGTTCGAGCATCTCGACCGCCCAGCCTTCGCCATCGGGCAAGTCCTCTTTCTCGAGACCGGGGAAGAACATCGCGATCTGCTCCCACGTGCTCTCATGCGTCATATACGTGACTTTCGGGCGCATGACATCGGGATCAGAAACCACATCGTTGGTGATCGAAATCGACAGATCGATAAACTTTGCCATTTTTGGAGTGTTGACGCGGAAGCGGCGTCCGTCAATGAGCTTTGCCTATGCATTTTCATGAATTGATCGCCGCGGCACGCCCGCTTGAGGATGGCTTTGCGCTGGATGTTCCAGACAGCTGGTACCAAGGGCGAACTGCCTTTGGTGGGCTAACTGCCGCCTTAGGGCACGAAGCTGCGCGCAAGCTTGCACCCGATATGCCGGTGCTGCGATCCGCCCAAGTCAGTTTTGTCGGGCCGGTTGCGGGCTCGGTCGAGGTGCGCTCTCGGTTGTTGCGGCGCGGGCGCAATGCCAGCTGGGTGACAAGCGAAATCACAACCGAGAAGGGACCCGCCTTCATCGCGACTTACGTCTTTATGTCGGCGATGGAGAGTCGGATACATCTGAACGAAAATCCGTTTCCGGTTGATGCCGTGCCGATTGAGGAAGCGGTTGCGTTCGAGAATCCCAATGCGCCCAACTTCGTCCGTTCTCATTTCGAGGTGCGTTTTGGGCAACCGAAAATGGATGACAAGACTGCGGAAGTCGCGTGGTGGGCTCGTCAACGAGAGGCTGGGGCTTGCGATGCAATGAGCGATCTGTTGCTATGCGGGGATGTACTGCCCCCGGGCATCATGCCTCTGACCGGTTTCGGCACGCCGGTTAGCTCGATGCAATGGCAGATCAATCTCTTCACAGCGGAGCCCACGTCGCGCGATGGCTGGTGGTTTTTGAAATCCTCTGCGGACTATGCCGAGAATGGTTGTTCCAGCCAAAAAATGATGATCTGGAACGCCAATGGGGAGCCAATCGCTTCTGGCATGCAATCGGTGGCTGTATTCGGTTAAATCAAGCAGCGCCTAGCTCGTCATTGAGGAATGCAGCGACGTCGTCCAACTCCACTGTTTTGTCCAGATAAGCCTCGCCAATGGCGTTGAGCAGCAGGAATGGCACAGTGCCGCCCGTCGCCTTTTTGTCGTGGCGCATGTGATCAACGAGCTTCGCGCCATCGCAACCCAGACCAAGTTTTGAAACCTCTGCGGTCATTCCGGCGTTTTTGATTGCCGCCGTTATCCGTTCCGCGTCCTGCCGCTCTAACTTACCAAGCCGCGCGGAATATTTTGCGGCCAGAACCATGCCGATTGCGACCGCCTCGCCATGGAGCAAGCGTTCGCCAAAGCCAGTCTCTGCCTCCAGCGCATGGCCGAAAGTATGCCCCAGATTGAGCAAAGCGCGCCGTCCGCTGCGCTCGGTTTCGTCCTCGGCCACGATGCGTGCTTTGGCAGCAACGCTTTGCTCGATAGCGTAAGTCAGCGCTTCGGTGTCGCCCGCTAAAACCTTGGGGCCATTGGCTTCACACCATTCGAAGAAGGCAAAGTCACCGAGCAATCCGTATTTGATGACCTCTGCATAGCCAGCCTGCATTTCTCGCGCAGGCAGCGTGGAAAGAACATCAGTGTCAGCCAGCACAAGGCTGGGCTGATGAAACGCACCGATCAGATTCTTTCCGGCGCCGGTGTTGATCGCGGTTTTTCCCCCCACGGAGGAATCGACTTGCGCCAACAGTGTTGTCGGCAATTGGATGAAGCCGCAGCCACGCTTCAAAATGGCACAAGCGAAACCGGTCAGGTCGCCGACAACGCCGCCGCCCAGCGCGACGACGTTATCGTTGCGATCAACGCCTTGGGCGAGCAGCCAATCGGTCAGCGCCTGCAATTGCGACCAGCTTTTGGAGCTTTCGCCCGGCTCGACCAGAAACCATGCCGGAGTTTTGCCTGCCGCATTCAGCGACGCCTCCAGCTTTGAAGCCCAATGGCCATGCACTGTCTTGTCCGCGACAATGGGCACGACCGGTTTGGCGAACAATTTCGCTGCCTCTTGCGCGAAATTGCCCAGCAATCCGCCATCAATCCGCACGTCATAGGCGCGACCGGCCAAGCCAACATTAATCACAGCCATCGGTCAATCGCCTCCAAAATTCTGACCGCCATCTGGCGATGCGGGCCATCTATGCATTCAACGCGCACATGCGCTTGCGAGTAGTCGCTTTGACGCTCTTCCAGCAGATCAGTCAGAATCTGGCGGGGGTCGCCATTGCGCAGCAGCGGTCTCGTGTCCTTCCGAGTAACGCGTTCGACCAGCGTGTCCAGATCGCAATCAAGCCACACGGAGATAGCTTTGTCTTGAATGGCTTCGCGAGTCTCGGTTTGACAAAAGGCGCCGCCTCCCGTCGCGATTACTCTGTGCCCATCATCGTCCATCAGGCGCGCGATGACGCGCATCTCGCCGTCCCGAAACTGTGCCTCGCCATACTTCTCGAAAATTTCACTCACACTGAGCTGCGCGGCATGTTCAATCTCGTCATCTGCATCGACAAAGCTCCAATCGAGCAGCTCTGCGAGATTTCTCCCCACTGTCGATTTTCCAACCCCCATCATGCCGACAAGCACGATCGGACGTTTGATCCGCCGCCGAATGGCCGCGATATCATCGTGATTTTGTTGCGGATCGTCTTGGTTGGTCATTGCAGGACAGCCTATAGTTAGGCTAACCGACAGAGCAAGTATTGCGCTTTACAAGCAGTCATTTTCGGGACGGGTCAGGTGTCACTAGGAAAGTTTGGAATTCCCTTGTCGGTGATCGGCATGCTGTTGGCGGCGTTGCTCGTCTATGCCTGGATTGCTGGAGGTTCGCAGAGCCAGAGCCTGATCGTTGAGCAAATCCCAGTTCCGGAAGCGCAATGATGAGAGCATCTGTTCTGACACTCGGCATAGCCCTAGCCGCGAGTTCGACCTGGGTTCTGGCTGGTCCGGCTGCGGTTCCTCCGGCTGCTCCTGTTGCACCGTCACCACCACCGCCACAACCGGCGCCACCGCAACCAGCATCCAATCCAGCGACGGTTTCGAATCCTGTGGTTCAGGATACGCAGAGCGCGCCATCTTCCCCCCCAAGATCGTCGCCAACTCGTTCGACGGGAAGTTCGGCAAGCTCTTCATCCTCTAGCGCACAGACTGTGCCAAACATTCGGCTTCCCTCCGTCAAAGAACTGGAGGCTATGAGCGCTGATGAGTTGGACGAATTTCTGGGCCTCAAACCGACCTATGATGTTCCGCCAACTGCACGCAGGTCACTCGATCGCATCGGCGTGCTTTCCCCGACAGAAGGTGGCTTCGCATCAGGCGCGCTGGCGAATCAGCCAAGCCGCTTGGTGCAAGCGACTTTGAACGGCAATGAAGGCCAGCTCATTTCGCGCTGGGGTCACATTATGTTGCGGCGGACCTTGGCCAGCAGGTTGACCCCGCCTTCTGATATCGGTGCAATCCAATTCGCGGCGCAACGAGCCAATCTGCTCAATCGGATGGGCGAGCACGCCACTGCACGCGCGCTGGTGCAGGATGTCGATACCGCCAATTACAACGTTCCGCTCGTGAACGCGGCAATTGGCGCTTATTTGGGAACGGGCGATATTGTCGGCGTCTGCCCTGCCGTCAGGCTCAAGCGTGATCTGCGTGAAGATAATTCGTGGGACATCATTAGCCAGGTGTGTGCCGCCTATGATGGGCAGGAACGCGCAGCGATGCGTCAGCTTGATCGAATGATCAACCGCGACGATGTCCCCGATATCGATGTGCTGCTGGCTCAGCGCTACGGCGGTGCCGCCGGCGATGGACGGCGGGCTGTGAACATCGAATGGGACGATGTCGATGAACTCACTCCATGGCGGCATTCGTTTGCGATGGCGCTTGGCATCGATCCACCCGCTGGCCTGTTGGAAGAGGCAGGGACGAAATTTCATTTGCGTGAAGCGGTTTCTCCTGCAGTTCCTATCGAGCGGCGACTGGGGGCGAGCGACACGGCGCTGCGGACGGGTGTGCTATCCTCGTCGGCAGCGGTGGATCTGTATTCTTACGTCTATGATATGGATGAGCCCGTCGATGGCTATATCGACACATCGCGACTTTTGCGTGCAGCCTATGTCGCCGGTGCACCGTCGCAGCGGCTAGAGGCAATGCGCGCGATTTGGGGAGCCAGCGAAGAAGGTGACAATTACGGCTCGCTGGTGCTGACTGCCTATGCGGCAGCGCGCTTCCCGGTTGACGCCGAGTACGCCGAAGATGCGCCGGCTCTGATTGCATCGATGCTGACGGCTGGCCTCGATCGGAATGCCATGCGCTGGGCAGCGGTTGTGCCAGAAGGCACCGAGGCATGGGGCCTGTTGGCTCTTGCCCAACCGAATCGAACGCAAGCGGTCAGTAGTGATGCGGTGAGCGACTTTATCGGTTCCGACGACAGTGAAGAATCCCGCAAATCCAAGTTTTTGGTCGCTGG
>CAKZSF010000323.1 GCA_937920575.1 uncultured Sphingomonadaceae bacterium
GTTGCAAATGCGGATCATGGCCTATGCCAACTCTATAGAAAACATGACGCTGATTTCCGGCCACCGGCCCAGCCCATGGTTGTATGGTGATCGCCTGCGGCTGAACGGGATCAAGCTCTATCTCGATGGCGCGCTGGGTTCACGCGGGGCTTGGCTGAAAGAGCATTACGAGGATGCACCCGCCGAAAAGGGCCTGATCCTGACCAGCGGCACGCGTCTGCGCAATCAAGTGAGCCGCGCTTCGCTAGAGAAGTTCCAAGTCGCGATGCACGCGATCGGCGATGCCGCCAACGCAGAGGCGCTGTCCGTGATCGAGGAAATGTCCGACACCTATACGGGCGACCGCCGCTGGCGGATTGAACACGCGCAGATTGTAGATCCAGCAGACCTGCCACGCTTTGCCGAGCACGGCATTAGTGGGTCGATGCAACCGGTGCATCAAACTTCTGACCGCACAATGGCTGAGGCGCGAATGGGACTCGACCGGTTGGGCGGTGCCTATGCTTGGCGCTCGCTGCTCAACGCTGGCGTGCCGCTCGCTTTCGGTTCCGATGCGCCGGTCGAGAAGCCGCATCCGTTTACCGGGATTGCGGTCGCCATCAGCCGCACGGACGAAAATGGCGAACCCTTTGGCGGTTGGCTGCCGCAAGAGGCCGTCAGCCGCGAAACCGCCATTGCTGCTTACACTTCAGGCGCGGCCTATGCCGGATTTGCCGATGGGCGATTTGGCGAACTGGCCGTGGGACAGCGCGCGGATTTCATCTTTGTGGATCGTGACCCGCTGCTGGCCAGCGCGAGCGACATTCGTGAAACACAGGTTCTGGAAACATGGATCGGCGGACGCAAAGTCTATCAGAAGCCAGAGCGCGCGCCGATTATCGAGGCTGCGCCAACTCTGGAAGTGGCACCTGACCTCAATTAGGCAGCGGGTTTGTCCGCTTCTGCTTCCTTTTCCGCGTCACGCTTTCTCTTGCGCTCCGTTAGGCGCATGAAAATCAGTGAGCCTTCAAACAGCAGCAGCAGCGGGATCGCCAGCAGCAGCTGAGAGCCGGGATCGGGCGGCGTGATGATCGCTGCCAGCGCGACCACGCCGACAATCACATAACGGCGCGCGCTGACCAGCTGCTCGCGCGAGACGATGCCTGCGCTGTTGAGCAGGATCAGCAGCACAGGCAGCAGGAAGCTGATCCCGAAAGCCAGGATAAATTGCATAACCAAGCTGAGATAATCGCCAGCCGATGGCAGCGCTTCGATCGCCAGCCCGCCGGCCTCGCCTTCAAAGCCGAGGAACCACTTAAACGCAGTCGGCATCACGACATAGTATGCCAGCGCCGCGCCAGCCGTGAACAGCACCGGTGTTGCGATCATAAATGGCAGAAACGCCTTCTTCTCCTTCGCATACAGCCCGGGCGCGACAAACGCCCACAGCTGGTTCGCGATAATCGGAAAACTGACGCAAAAGGCCGCGAACAGCGCCACTTTCAACTCCACGAAGAACACCTCGTAGAGCTTGGTGAAAATCAGCTTGCCCTGATCAGGGGGAAACGCCTTGACCAACGGTTGCACCAAGAAAGCGAGGATTTCGTCTGCGAAATAGAAACACACGGCAAAGGCAATCGCGAGCGCAACAACACAGCGCACCAGCCGCCCACGCAATTCGACCAGATGATCGAGCAGTGGAGCCTGTGTGTCGTCTATGTCCTTGATGATCGACATGACGTTTTAGCCCTCACCCTTATTGGCGAAAGGCAATGGCGGTTCTTCAGGGTGTGCAGACTTACTGTCGGCCTTGGTTTTGGCGGGCCGTGCGCGTTCTCTGGCCGCATTGGCTAGCGTATCTGGATCGCCCTCGACCGTTTTAGATGTAGGTGCTGGCTCGGGCGGATAGGGATCATCTGCATCCGGCATGTCGCCGCGCGCTTCGGCGCTGCTCGGGTCGGCACCGCTGGGATCAGCGGGCACCATCTCGTTGGGATGCTCCGCCATGATCTTGGCGTTCTTTTCCTTCCACTGCTTCTCCATGTCTTCGATTTCCGCCTCGCGCACCATCGCATCGATGCCTGCGCGGAAATGGTTGGAGACACGTCGCACTTTGCCGATCCATTGCCCGGCGGTGCGCAGCGCGCGCGGCATTTCGCTGGGGCCGATCACAATGATCGCCACGATTACAATCAAGAGGAGTTCTGCGGCGCCGATATCAAACATGATGCACCACGCGCCCTAACAACGCCTCAGTTGCCCGAGGAGTCGTTCTTCTGGCTGTCCTTGGTGGTGTCCGCGCCGGGCGCGGCATCCGGGCCTTTCAATTGAGCTGCATCATCAGGCTTCGCGTCTTCCTCAGACATGCCCTTCTTGAAGCTCGAAACGCCTTTGCCAAAATCACCCATCACTTCGGAGATTTTGCCCCGACCGAACAGGATCAGGATCACCGCGGCGATGATAAGCAATTGCCAAACACTCAGGCCCATAGAGAGTCTCTTTCGTTAGTGGTCAGGCCAAATATAGGGAGACTTGCGCAAGAGCGCTAGCCACTGTCTCGCATTTG
>CAKZSF010000324.1 GCA_937920575.1 uncultured Sphingomonadaceae bacterium
GTCGCCGCTGACAAGGGCACGGCGCGCTTCTCTGACGTTGCCAATGGCATTGCAGAGGATCACGGGTTCTGGCTTGACGACGCGTTCGCGAGCGGCGGATCGAATGGTTATGACCACAAGGCGATGGGCATCACCGCCAAGGGCGCGTGGGTTTCTGTGCAGCGCCACTTCCGCGAAATGGGCGTTGATGTGCAGAGCGAAAGCGTGCGCGTGGTTGGCTGCGGCGATATGTCCGGCGATGTGTTTGGCAACGGCATGCTGCTGTCCAAGGCGATCAAGCTGGTCGCGGCATTTGATCACCGCCACATTTTCTTCGACCCCGATCCCGACCCGGCGAAAAGCTGGAAAGAACGCCAGCGGCTGTATGATCTGCCTCGCTCAAGTTGGGAAGATTATGACGCGAAACTGATCTCCAAAGGCGGCGGCGTGTTCTCGCGCGCGTCGAAAAGCATCAAGCTAACCGCGGCGATGCGAAAAACTCTCGATACCGATCTGACCGAGGCTGATCCCGATACGCTGATTTCGCTTATCTTGAAGGCTCCGATTGATCTGGTCTGGTTCGGTGGGATTGGCACCTACATCAAGGCAGAGCGCGAGCCGAACATCGATGTTGGCGATCCCGCCAATGATGCTTTGCGCGTCAATGCCTGCGATGTCCGTGCCAAGGTTGTTGGCGAGGGCGCAAACCTTGGCACGACGCAGGCTGCACGCATTGAATTCGCGATGAACGGCGGGCGGATCAACACCGATTTCATCGACAACTCCGCTGGTGTGGATTGCTCCGACAATGAGGTGAACATCAAGATCGCGCTGGCAGCGGCGCGGCGTGCTGGCAAATTGTCAGAGAAAAAGCGCAACAGTCTGCTGGCAGCTATGACTGATGAGGTTGCCGCGCTGGTGCTGGAAAACAACCGGCTGCAAGCGCTGGCGCTGTCCGTCGCCGAAAAAGGTGGCGCGAAATCGGTGCCATCCTTGATGCGCTTGCTCGACCAGTTGGAAGAGCGCGGCGCACTCGATCGGCGCACAGAGGGTATTGCCGACAACGAAGTGCTTGCGCGCCGCGCGGGCGAAGGCTTTGGCAAGACCCGGCCTGAATTGGCGGTTGTGCTATCCACCACCAAACTGGTCATGCAGGATGCGATTGAGGCAAGCGACTTGCCCGATGATCTTGCGCTGGTCCCGATGCTGATCGCGGCGTTCCCGTCCAAGATGCAATCGGCCTTCAAACCGCAGATTCTCAATCACCGCCTGCGCCGCGAGCTGATTGCAACCAAGCTGGCCAATCTGGTGATCAACCGACTGGGTCTGATCCAGCCGTTTGAACTGGCCGAGGAAGAAGGCGTGGGGCTGGCAGAAGTCGCAGCAGCATTTGTCGCGGCAGAACAAATGTTCGAGATCGGCGCGATTTGGGACATGCTCGACACCGCCGATATGCCTGAACAAGCGCGACTGGTCTTGTTGGACCGTGTCGCCACCGCAATGCGAAGCCAGATGGCGGATATCTTGCGTGCCGGCGTTGGCTCTAGCCCGAGCGCCCTGATCGGATCACTGGGCAAGTCGGTTCAGGCGCTTACGCAGTCCACCGATGCTTTGCTGTCGAACGAGGCGCGCGAACAATCAGGCCGGATGCGCGAAGCGCTCTCAGCAGCAGGAGCCCCGGCGAAAGCGGCTGCGAAAGTAGCGCATTTGTTCGACCTCGATGGTTCCATCGGAATTGCCAAGCTGGCAGTCGATTCCGAAATTGATGCAGCGCAAATCACCCGTGCCTTTGGTACGTTGGGCGCAGCGCTGGGGCTAGATTGGGCGCAAGGCACGGCGGCACGAATGGATCCATCCGATCCGTGGGAGCGCCTGCTGGTTGCAGGGCTCGCGCGCGATTTCCAGCAAATGCGGCTGGAGTTTCTCGCGCGGCTGGCTGGTCGAATCGCGGCGAAAGGCACATTGACTGATGTGGTTTGCGATTGGGAAGAGCAGCAATGCGATGCAATCCGCCAATTCCGGGCAATGATCGCGCGCGCGCAAGGCTCCACGCCAGTTGCTCCAGCAATGCTTGCGCAAATCGCCAGTCAAGCGCGCAATCTGCTGGCTCGCTAAGGCAAGCCGTCCGAGCGCTTTTGGCTTGACCCGGCGAGGAAAAGCGCCAATCCCTCCGCGCCATGGAACACGCAGATGTCGTGATAGTAGGGGGCGGACATGGCGGCGCGCAGGCGGCAATTGCCTTGCGCCAAAATGGGTTCGAAGGCTCGGTCATGTTGATCGGGCGCGATGCCAATCCGCCTTATGAACGCCCGCCTTTGTCAAAAGATTATCTCTCAGGCGACAAGCCGTTCGAGCGGATAATGATCCGACCGGAGAAGTTCTGGGCCGATAAGGATATTCAGCTAAAACTGGGCTCGACGGTGACCAAGATCGATGCGCAGGCGCATACGGTCACTTTGGCGCGTGGCGGCGAAGTGACCTATCGCAAGCTAATCTGGGCAGCAGGTGGAGACGCGCGGCGTCTGTCGTGCAAAGGCGCCGATCTGGATGGCGTACACGCAGTGCGCGACCGACGCGATGTTGACCGCATCATGGCCGAGCTGGAAGGCGGTGCGCAACGCGTCGTGGTCATTGGCGGCGGCTATATCGGTCTGGAGGCCGCCTCTGTTCTGCGCAAGCTGGAGCGTGATGTGACAGTTCTGGAGAGCCTGCCGCGTGTTTTGGCGCGTGTTGCCGGGCCAGACCTGTCAGACTTCTATCAGGCCGAACATATCTGTCAGGGTGTCGATCTGCGTCTCAACGCCCAAATGGACCACATCGAAGGTGACGGAGAGAAGGTCACCGGTGTGATCATGTCGGATGGTGAGCGGATAGCCTGCGATATGGTGATCGTCGGGATCGGCATTGTGCCGTCCGTCGGGCCATTGATTGCGGCGGGAGCGTCAGGGTCGAACGGTGTCGATGTTGACGAATATTGTCGCACCGTGCTCGATGACATTTACGCGATTGGCGATTGCGCGAGCCATGCGAATCCCTTCGCCGACAAGGCGGTAATTCGGCTGGAATCGGTGCAGAACGCTAACGATATGGCGACCACAGCAGCCAAGGCGATTTGCGGCGATAAACAACCATACCACGCCTTCCCGTGGTTCTGGTCCAACCAGTATGATCTGAAATTGCAAACCGCTGGCCTTTCTATGGGTCATGACGACACGGTGTTGCGCGGTGATCCAGAGGCGCGCAAATTTTCGGTCGTGTACTTGAAGGAAGGCCGCGTGATCGCACTCGATTGCGTTAATTCGGTCAAAGATTATGCGCAGGGCCGTAAAGTGATTGAGGCTGGACTGGTGGCGACCAAGGAAGAGTTGGCCAACACAGACACGCCGCTCAAAGAGCTGCTGTAAGCCTCGACAACGCCCAGTCCGCCGCCTCTGCGACGACTGGATCAGGATCACTGGTCAGCGCTTCAACCGGTGCCTTCAGTTTGCCTTCGGCGCTATTACCCGCAGCGATCAGACAATTTCTCACAAAACGGTCGCGCCCGATCCGCTTGATGGGCGAACCAGAGAACATCGCGCGAAAGCCCGCGTCATCCAAAACCAGCAGATCTGCAAGATCAGGCGCGAGCAAATCCTCGCGCGCTGCAAAGGCGCGATTGGCCGCCGCGCTGTCCGCAAACTTGTTCCACGGGCACACTGCCAGACAATCATCGCAGCCATAGATGCGGTTGCCGATTGCTTCGCGAAATTCATCAGGAATCGGCCCCTTATGCTCGATCGTAAGATAGGAAATGCACCGCCGCGCATCGAGTTTGTAGGGGGCGGGGAAGGCATGGGTCGGGCAAGCGGTCTGGCAATCGGTGCAGCTGCCGCAATGGTCCACTTCCTGCTCATCGGGTGCAAATGGCACGGTGCAATATATCGCACCCAAAAACAGCCAGCTACCATGCGCCCGGCTCACCAGATTGGTGTGCTTGCCTTGCCAGCCCAGTCCAGCGGCTTGCCCTAGGGGCTTTTCCATAACCGGGGCAGTGTCGACGAACACTTTGAGCTGTACATCGCTCAGCCCCTCGCGCTCCGCCTCTGCCACCAGCCAACGGGCTAGACGCTTGAGCGCCTTTTTGACCGTATCATGATAGTCGCGCCCTTGGGCATAGACCGAAATGCGCGCCTTGTCTGGATGCGCTTCCAGCGCCAGCGGATCGTGTTCAGGAGTGTAGGCCATGCCGAGCGCAATCACGCTCTGCGCCTCCGGCCACATGCTTTTCGGGCTTTGGCGAACTTCGGCACGATCCTCCATCCAGCCCATCGTGCCGTGATGGCCCGCATCCAGCCATTCGCGCAGCCGACGTGTGCGAACCGGATCATCCGCCGCCGGTGCAAAGCCGATTGCGACAAAGCCTTCGGCCTTGGCTTGTTCGACCAAACGCGCCTTCAGGGCATCAGTAACCGCTGAATTAACCAACTTCGCTGTTGCTCCTGTTCACATACCGTGTCTAACTCGCGGCCATGCAAAGCGAGCTAGGCGAAGCGCCCGAGATGGGCAATGCTGAGAAGCATGTTGTCCCACCGGCGTCCGGCGCACGTCCATTGGCAATGGAGGCGCGTGGGCTGGTCAAACGTTTTCAGGGCACGCTGGCCGTCGATGGGGTCGACATCGCGATTCCTGAAGGCTCGATCTACGGAGTGCTTGGCCCCAATGGCGCGGGCAAGACCACCACTTTGCGCATGCTGCTGGGCATAATCGAGCCCGATGAAGGGTTCCGGCAAGTGCTGGGCCACAGCAACCCGCATGATATTGCGCGTGCGATCGGCTATCTGCCTGAGGAGCGCGGGCTTTACCCCAGCATGAAGGCGACCGACGCGATCGGTTTTATGGGCGCTTTGCGCGGGCTGCCGATTGCCGAGGGCCGCGTGCGTGGCCGTGAAATGATGGAGCAGTACGGATTGGGGGAGGCGGTTGATCGCCAAATCCGGCAACTGTCCAAAGGGATGGCGCAGACTGTGCAATTGCTCGGCACGTTGGTGCATCAACCGCGTCTGGTGGTGCTGGATGAGCCGTTCTCGGGCCTCGATGCGATCAATCAGGGCAAGCTGGAGGTTCTGATCCGCGATCTGGCGGATAAGGGCACAACGGTGATCTTTTCCACCCATGTGATCAGCCACGCTGAGCGTTTGTGCGAAGGGATTGCCATTATCGCAGGCGGCAAAGTGCCGTTCTCTGGTTCTGTCGATGTGGCGCGCGATCGCATTCCGGCGCAAGTCGCGTTGGAAACGCGCGAAGGCGAGGGCGCATGGTGCGATGCGATTCCCGATGGTGCACGGCATGACCACAAATCGGGCGGCGGGCATTTCTGGAACTTCCCCCTCCCCAAAACGGGTGTCGAACCTCTGTTGAAGGCGCTGATTGAGGGCGATGCGGGGATCCTTTCACTCAGCATTGAGCGCGCGGGCTTGCACGATGCATTTGTCGCGATCGCTGGCGAGGCTGCCGCAGCCGAAATGGAACGCAACGCGGCGGGAGAAGACGTATGAGCATGTCTCAAGCGACCGAACGTCTTTCGATGTGGCAGGCGGCCTTTGTTGTCGCCCGGCGCGATTTCAGCGCGATCCTGTTCAGCCGATCCTTTATCTTCTTTCTGCTTGGGCCGTTATTCCCGGCCATCATTTTTATGCTGGCAGGTGGCATTGGTGCGGCAGCGGCGGAAAACCGCGTGCCCCCTTCAATCGCCGTGCAAATGCCTCAGCAAGATGCTTTGAAGCTGCAAGTCGCCCACGAACGCGCGCGCGAAGAACTGGGCGACCGAGTACCAGCGTTCACATTCGTCGAGGCTGCCGACCAGGGCGAAGGAAAAATGGCCGCCATGCTGGGTGATGCCAAGGGCGAAGTGGGCGCCACGTTGACTGGCACATTGGCCAAACCGGTGCTGACCGCGACGGAAGGCAGGTTGAATTCATGGCGAGGGATTGTCGCGATGCAGCTGGCTGCGGCGCAGGACAACGCGCAATTTGCCTATCCTGCACTGCAGACGACCACGGTTGAGACCACTGGCGCGACACAGAAACGATCCCGCCAACAAACCGCACAAGCATCCATGACACTGCTGTTTCTGCTGATGATGCTGCTCGCCGGGATGGTGTTGTCCAATCTGGTGGAGGAAAAGGCCAACAAGATTATCGAGATATTGGCGGCCGCACTGCCGATGGATTCGGTGTTCTTTGGCAAGTTGTTCGCGATGCTGGGCGTGTCGCTGGTGGGCCTTGCCGTGTGGGGATCGGCAATTGGCTTGGCGGTGTTGGCGCTTGGCGATGTCGGTGGATTGCAATCCATGTTGACGGCGTTGCCAGTACCCGGTGTCGGCTGGCCACTGTTTATCGCTCTGTTCGTGATCTATTTCTCGATGGGCTATTTGCTGATCGGCTCGATCTTCCTAGCGATTGGCGCGTTGGCCAGCACTGTGCGTGAAGTGCAGACGCTGTCCATGCCGGTCACAATGCTGCAATTGTTGGTGTTTTTCTTCGCCAGCTTCGTCCTGCTCGATGGGGCCAGCTTCTTGCAATGGGTGGCGATTGCTTTCCCGCTCAGCTCGCCTTTCGCAATGCTGGCTATGGGCGCGCAGGAGGATACCATTTGGACGCATTTTGCCGCGCTTGCCTATCAAATCATGTGGGTTGCGATCTTCATCAAGCTGGGCGCGGCGCTGTTCCGCAAACGGGTGATGCAATCTGGCCCAGCCAAGTCTGGCACGCCGCGTTGGATGTTCTGGAAACGCCAGCAGACATCGTAGAGGCAAGTTTCTTTGCGAAACCCTTTTTACAAGAGTGTAAGTAAGCTATACTCTCCGACAACGAATCCGTCGCCAAACGAACGGATCAAAGGAGAGAGA
>CAKZSF010000325.1 GCA_937920575.1 uncultured Sphingomonadaceae bacterium
AAGCTTCGGCGCACGGGGATTTGCGGTGCGATGGAAACGCTGCTGATCGATGCGGCCTACCCAGAAGCGGGCTCCTTGATCGCATCCTTGATCGATGCCGGATGCGAGCTGCGCGGTGATAAGGCTGCGCAAGATCTGGACTCGCGCGTCAAGGCGGCTGGTTCAGACGATTGGGATACCGAATATCTCGACGCCATTCTGTCGGTCGCGATTGTGGCCGATATGGGCGCGGCGCTTGATCATATTGACCGCCACAGCTCCAGCCACACTGATGCAATCGTAACTTCAAGCAACACCGCGGCAGAGCGTTTTCTCAACGAAGTCGACAGCGCGATTGTGATGGTCAATGCGTCAAGCCAGTTTGCCGATGGCGGCGAGTTTGGCCTCGGCGCAGAGATTGGCATCGCCACGGGTCGCCTGCATGCGCGCGGGCCGGTCGCGATGGAAGGTCTGACGACGTATAAATGGCTCGCACGCGGCACCGGCCAGGTGCGGCCCTGAATGTTGAGCGCTTAGCCTTATGAAGATCGGGCTTCTGGGTGGCAGCTTCAATCCCGCGCATGGTGGGCATCGCCGTGTCAGCCTTTTCACGCTTCGCGCGCTCGGCCTCGATGAAATCTGGTGGCTGGTGTCGCCCGGCAATCCGCTTAAGCCAAAGAAGGGCATGGCGCCGCTGGATGCCAGAGTGCACTCCGCGCTTGCCCAGGCGCGTCGTGCGCCATTGCGCGTCACCGCAATCGAGCGCGAGCTGGGGTCGCCCTACACCATCGACACGCTGCAAACGCTCAACCAACGCTTTGCGCAGCATGATTTCGTCTGGCTGATGGGCTCTGACAATCTGGCGCAGCTTCACCGCTGGCGCCGGTGGCGGGATATTGCCCGCACAATGCCGATTGCAGTCATTGCTCGCCCGGGCTATGATGCAGCTGCCCTCGCGAGCCCCGCGATGGCCTGGCTGCACCGCTTCCGAGTCGATGCCACCAGATTTCGCAACTCGGACGGATGGAGCAAACCGGCTCTGATAGAATTGCGTTTCGATCCTGATCCACGCTCGGCGACTGCGATACGCCGGGCTGATCCCAATTGGTTTGCCCGATATGCGGGCCGCCCGGTTCGTGACCAGATCACACGCAAACTCATCCAAATCGAGACCCCAGAAGGCGCTGCATGAACGGCGGCGCCACCTTGGCTCGTTCGCTCCTCCGCCTTTGGGAAACACCCTTCACTTATGAATGTGCAAGAGACTATGCCGAATGACACCGCCAACACTGTAGCAGCGCAAGCCGGTGCTGCCGATGGCGCGACTGATCCACTTCATGCGCTCGTGCTCGAGAGTTTGGATGACAATCAGGCGCAGGATGTCATTTCCATCCCGCTTGCCGGGAAGAGCTCGATCGCCGATTTCATGGTGATTGCATCGGGCCGCTCGACGCGTCAGGTCGCTGCAATTGCGACCAAGCTGGCAGAGACGGTGAAGAAGGCCGGCATGGGCAGCCCGCGCGTGGAAGGTTTGCCGGCAGCTGACTGGGTTCTGATCGATGCAGGCGACGTGGTCGTGCATCTGTTCCGCCCCGAAGTGCGCGGGTTCTACAATCTGGAACGTATGTGGGGCTTTGGCGAGGATGAAACGGCGGGTAACGCCTAGTCTGACGCTAAGCCTGAAGCTAAGCTGCAACTACCTTAGCGACCATCATTTGAGACGGAGGCCGGACGAATGCTGCTCCATGTTATCGCACGGGGCAAAATAGGCCGCTCTCCAGAAGCGGAGCTGGTCGCGCGCTATGAGAAGCGGCTGACATGGCCTACAAAATTCTCCGAATTGCCTGAAACCGGCGGAAAAATTGCCGATCCCGCGACGCCAACTCGCACGGTGTTGCTGGACGAGCGGGGCAAGCAATTGTCGTCAGAAGAGTTGGCCGCCATTCTGGGGCGCTGGCGCGATGATGGCGTGCGTGAGACGCGCTTCGTACTGGGTGCAGCCGATGGACATACGGGCGAAGAGCGCGCGCACGCTGATTTGTTGCTCGCATTCGGCAAAGCGACCTGGCCGCACTTGATGGCGCGGGCGATGTTGGCGGAGCAGCTCTATCGCGCGACCACGATCCTTGCAGGTCACCCCTATCATCGGGCAGGGTAGCGTCATGGGTTTGAAAGCCAATCACCTCCTGAAAGGGACCGCGATCGCTTTGGGCGGTGCGGTTGCGCTCGGCCTGATGTCGGTTTCGGCCACCGGGCAACGCACCACCCAGTTTGAAAGCGCGGCACAATCGCGCGCAGCTTTGCAACAGGCGCTCGCTCAGCAAAAGGCAGCGGCGGCGCGTGCGCAAGAATTGAGCGTCAAAGCGCGCGACGCCAGCGCGGCGGCAGAGAGAACCGCGCAAGAGGCGGCGGCACTCGCAGCCCGTATCCAGCAATCCGAAGCAGGAATCGCAGCCGGCGAGGCGCGCTTGGCGCTGATTCGCGAGGAACAAGTCAAATTGCGCGGGCAAATGGCTGAGCGTGAGGGGCCAGTTGTGGGTTTGACCGCAGCGTTGCAGAAATTCGCCCGACGCCCCGCAACGCTTTCAATCGTGCGGCCCGGCAGTGTCCGCGATGTTGTGTATGTGCGGGCGCTGCTCGATTCGGCCGTGCCCGAAGTGGCGCGTCGCACGCAGGGTCTGCGTGCCCAGCTCAACCGCAGCCGTGAATTGCAGCGCGAGGCGAGCCAAGCGATTGCGGCTCTGCGCGAAGGTGAGGACGAGCTGGCCGGGCGCCGCGAGGAGCTGGCCGCGCTGGAAACGCGCCAACGGATCGCCTCGCGCGAGGCATCTGGCAACGCCGACAGAGAAGCGGAGCGCGCTTTGGCGCTGGCTGAGGATGCGCGCGATTTGAGCGGTTTGGTGGGTGAGCTCGACAAGGCTGCGGAGGTTCGGCGAAAGCTTGCAAGCCTTCCCGGCCCGGTTCTTCGGCCTGCACAACCAGCCCGTGCGCAGACACGCGCAGCAGATGCCACGCCCACGGCCAGCGCTACCGCGCCGCCGGACGGGTTTCGCTTGCCAGTTGATGGCCGCACTGTTGCGGGGTTCGGCACAATCGGAGATGGCGGCACGCGCAGCCAAGGCATTACACTTGTTCCACGGGCAAGCGCACAAATTGTGGCTCCGGCAGGCGGACGTGTCGCCTTTGCTGGCCCCTATCGCGGATATGGGCGCATCGTGATCATTGAACATGACGGCGGCTGGACATCGCTTGTAACCGGTTTGGTTCGCACAGACGTTTCAGTTGGTGACAATTTGGTTGGTGGCTCACCGCTTGGCATCGCTGCGCCTGATGCTCCGTCCGTTACTTTGGAGTTGCGCCGCGACGGAGACCTTGTGAATCCGCTCGATTTCGTCGGCTAATCTGCCTCACTCAGCGCTTAATCGATCCTCGCTAGAGCACGCCTGCGCCTTTCCGCATTAAGCAAGGTAGCGTTAAGCGGCTTTCCTTTACCCTTTGCCGCATATAGTCTGTTCGCGAAGAATCTAAGGAAACGCGTATGAAGTTTGCCTCGACAATCAGAGCCGCTGCGCTTGTAACTGCGGTAGCCCTGCTGCCTGTGACCACTGCGAGCATGGCGGCGGTGGATGGCCGAGCAGGCTCCGAATTCGGCAAATTGTTCGCGGTCTACCAGCGAATCAAAAGCAGCTATGTCGAGCCGGTCGAGGATGACAAGCTGGTGCGCGGCGCGATTGACGGAATGCTCTCTGCGCTTGACCCGCATTCAGCCTATGTCGATGGCAGCTCGTTGCAGCGCCTGACAACTTTGATCGATGGCAATTACCAGGGTCTGGGTATTTCCATTCAGGGCGAAGATGGCGCGATCAAGATTATCTCGCCGATGCGCGGCAGTCCTGCGGAAGAAGCGGGCCTCAAAGCGGGCGACTACATCACGCATATCGAGAGCAAGCTGATCTACGGTATGGAAATCGACGACGCGGTGGCGCAGATGCGTGGCCCGGCCGGAACCGACATTACCATCACAATCGTCCGGCCTGGACGGGATGATCCGTTTGATGTGACGGTAACGCGCGGCGTAATCGAATTGGAGCCGGTCACTCACGAGCTACAAGCAGGCAATGTCGGCGTGATCTCGGTCAATGAATTTTCACGCGATGTCGGCAATGATGTGCTCGATTCTATCAAGGCGCTGCAACGCGAAGCCTCTGGCCGATTGGGCGGGATTGTCCTTGATTTGCGGTCCAATCCCGGCGGATCGCTGGATGAAGCGGTGGCGCTGTCTGATCTGTTCCTTTCGAAAGGCCAGATTGTTTCGCAGCGCGGTCGCACACGCGGCGAAAACGTCTCTTACCGTGCTGAAACCGTCTTCCGCGGCGATGTGGTCGAGGGAATGCCGATTGTCGTGCTGATTGATGCAGGCTCTGCCAGCGCCTCAGAAATCGTTGCCGGCGCTTTACAGGATCAGGGCCGTGCAGTTGTTATGGGCGAGCGCAGCTTTGGCAAAGGCAGTGTGCAAACCCTACTGCCACTCAGCCGCGACAGCGCGATCAAATTGACCACGGCGCGCTATTACACGCCATCAGGACGCGCGGTTCAAGAGGGCGGGATCGATCCGGACATCACCGTTCCGCAGCTGTCCGATCCCGATGCGGCGAAACGGGCAAAATTCCGCTATCGTGAGAGCGATCTGCGCGGCCATCTGATCAACGAAGCGGCGATCACTGACAAGGATCTGGAAAAGGACAATCAGGACGATCCGCGCTTCAAACTGACGGCGGCTGAATTGAAAGACCAAGGGATCGAGGATTTCCAGCTCCACTATGCGCTGGAAACCTTGCGCCGCACGTCAAAAACGGTCGTGGCGTCTTCCGGCGCTGAATAGGCTGCGAACCCCATAAAGACTGGCAGGCAGATTGATGGCCGCGAATGATCCTTTAAAGCGCGCGCACTTCTTGGCGCTGTTCGTGCCTGCGGCTTTGCTTGGCGGCGCGTATATTTCAGAATTCGGCTTCGGCCTGTTTCCTTGCGAGATGTGCTGGTGGCAGCGCTGGCCGCAATTCGCTGCGTTGGCGCTGGGTCTCGTTGCCTTTGTCGCGCCGCCCAAATGGCTTTGGGTCGCCTTGGCCGCAGGAGCCGTTCTGACATCTGGCCTGATCGGCGCCTATCATGCGGGCGTGGAGTATGATTGGTGGGAAGGGCTGACCGCCTGCTCTTCCGCGATGGTGCCCGCCTCCATCGATGCATTGGACAGTTTCAACACACCCTGTGACGAGGCGCCCTTCAGATTTTTGACCATCAGTCTGGCCGGGTGGAACTTTATCATTTCAACTCTGGCAGCAATCACTATCTTTATTCTGTTGGCAAAACGCGACAGGAGTGCAGCATGACCGATACGCGGCGCGAGGCGATGATCCGGGTGGATCAGGCGGGCGAATTTGGCGCGAGCAAGATTTACGAAGGTCAGCTCGATGTAATGGGCGATCGCGGCCCGCATGCGACAGAGATTCGCGCGATGCAGGCTCAGGAAGAGCGCCACCGTGAAAAGTTTGACGAATTGCTCGCCAAACGCGGTGTGCGCCCTACCGCCTTGCAACCTTTTTGGTCGGTTGCCGGTTATTGGCTGGGCGCAGGCACAGCTCTGATGGGCCCAAAAGCAGCGATGGCCTGTACCGCCGCCATCGAGACTGAAATCGATCTGCATTACACGCAACAACTCGATGATCTGGAAGCGAAGGGCGACGACCCGGAACTGACCGAAATGATTCGCGAATTCCGCGAGGATGAACGCGAACACCGCGACGCCGCGTTAGAGGCGGGCGCGGAGGAAACACCGGGCTACGCTTTGCTTTCCGGCGCGATCCGTGCAGGGTGCCGCCTCGCGATCAAGATATCAGAGCGCGTTTGATTGCGATCAATGCCAATGCGTCAGCAGCGGTTCACGCTGGCCGGCGCATATCGTGACAAGAGTTTTTGACGGGAATTGACTATGAAATCGCTTTGGATTGCTGCCTTGCCGTTGGTTTTGATCGCCGCCCCTGCTGCAGCGCAAGAGGCTGATCTGGACAATGAAACAGGTCAGACCGAGGACGACTACGCGGTTGATCAGCTGATCATCTATGGCGAAGACGAGTGCCCAGCCTCCACCGGGAACGTCATTGTTGTCTGCGCGCGCAAGGATGAAAACGAGCGCTATCGCATCCCCGAAAATCTGCGGTTTGGTAACAGCAAAGCAACTGAAACTTGGACGGAGCGCGCGTTGTCTCTCGAAACCAACGGGCCATATGGTCAGCATGCATGCTCCCCCACAGGAACCGAGGGCGCAGCTGGTTGCACGGCCGCGCTGATCAACGCGGCTTTTGAGGAACGCCGCACAGGCAACGCGGTCCGCTTCAGCGAACTCATCCAAAAGGCGCGCGAGGAGCGGCTTGAAACCATCGACGAGGATGCTGCGGCAATGCAGGAGCGCGTTGAAGAGATTGAGCGCGAATATCTTGATCGGCTGGAGCGTGAACGCGAGGCGGCTTTGCCTGAAGAGGGCGCCGCAGCAACCGCTCCGGCTGAGCCAGCGGCGGCCGAAACAGCCACGGACGTGCCACCGCCGCCGCCGTCGAGCCTGTAAATCTAGGCAACCCTGCGCAAAATTTGAACAAAGCAAAGGCGGCGTTAACCGCTTTGCGCTATGCCGCGCGGCATGACGACACCGCAGCGCATCCTGACGATTTTCGGCACTCGCCCAGAGGCGATCAAACTGTTCCCGCTGGCGCATGCGCTCAGCGCTGACTCGCGCTTTGACAGCCGCGTCTGCGTCTCGGGCCAGCATCGCGATATG
>CAKZSF010000326.1 GCA_937920575.1 uncultured Sphingomonadaceae bacterium
CCG
Source organism: uncultured Sphingomonadaceae bacterium (assembly GCA_937920575.1). GTDB lineage: Bacteria > Pseudomonadota > Alphaproteobacteria > Sphingomonadales > Sphingomonadaceae > CAKZSF01. The sequence continues at coordinate 4 of CAKZSF010000326.1, forward strand.
CTCGGCACTTTCCCGATCACACGCAAACAGCGCCACAACGTATCGGAAAAATACAACAACGCGCCGATGCCGTATTCCATGTTTCTTACCAGCGATGGCGTCGCTCTGCATGGCTCTGACGTAGAGAACGGTTATGCCAGCCATGGCTGTGTGGGCATGCCTGACGCATTCGCCGCGAAGGTTTTCGCCATCGCCAAGAGGGGCGACCGTGTAATCATCACCAATGGTGAAACACTCGATATGGGTGAATCAATCCTCTGATTGTTCAGCTATCGAGATTTAACTGCTGCGACGCGGCGCCTCTGGTGACAGAACCCAAAGCGGCATTCCATCATCTCCCTGGATAGCTTCAGCTGCAATTCCTGCGATGTTGATTTTCTGGCCGTGCAGAAGGCTTTCAACGATTGCTGAGGCGTCCGCCATGGATGGCTGCCGAACTCCGATTCGACGACAAAGACGTTGCACCACACGTTTCCAGATGTAGTTGCGGCCAGTCATGCCACTTGCGAATGGCCGATAGGTCGTCCGGTCGGGTTCTCTGGATGACGCATCGTGAACCTCCTTTGAAACCACCTGCTCAAGCGCACTCTCGGCTTCCTGCAGGTGCTGCGCACTCCGTGCCAATCCCTTTGGATCAAGCCAATCTGCTTCTGCCATCACTTTGCGAATTCGCGCCCGGTCAAAGGCATCATCTTGATTGGATGGGTCCAAGACAGGTGCAATTCCAATCGTCTGTACCAGCGCATCCAATTCGCTCTTTCTCCAACCCAGCAATGGACGGATGATCGTTGCGCCGCAGCCGGTGATCATTGTGCGAGAACGCACTCCCGACAAGCCTGAAAGACCGCTTCCGCGGTTGAGCCGCATGACCATTGTTTCTGCTTGATCATCGAGATGATGGGCCGTCATGATCGCCTCAAGTCCCATCACTTCGCCGTCTTCGAGCGGAAACTCAATATTGTCTGACCATTCCCCAATGGCGCGATATCGCGCATGCCTTGCCTCTGACTGGACATTCCCATCGGCCACACGCGCCTTCATCGTTTCATGGGGCACACCAAGATTTGCGCAAAGCTCTGCGACAAACGCTGCTTCAGTTGCACTGTCAGGCCGTAGCCCATGATCAACCGTCACGGCATGCACCAGACCGGGCAAAGCGGCCTGCGCCAAAAGCAAGAGAGCCAAACTATCTGGCCCACCCGATACTGCTATTCCATAATGCGCCCAGCCTTCATCACTGACGTGGCTGACACTTTTGAGGTCAGCCCGAAACCGCGCGACTAGCGCGGGATCAATTGCAAAGTCAGTCGACGTATCAATTGCAGCTGACTTTCGCGGTGTTTGCTTCGTATTTGCTTTGCAAACGGCCCGTAGCGAGCGCCGGATAGGTCTCGCCAAATTCGGCCAAGGCAATGCAGGCGCGGCGCGTATCATCGATCGCGATCATCGCGTCAGACAGGTACAGTAAACTATCCCCTGCGCGCGCCGCGTTCTTGTCCGCCTGATAGTTCTTCACGAACCAGCTGGCGGCCTCGTTCGCCATGCCATCGTCCAAAAAGGCTCGGCCGAGCAAGTTCATGCCAAAAGTCGAACGCCAGTGGTTCGGATGCTGTTCGATGAACATCTCCAACTGCTGACGAGCTTCTGGATAAAGACCCGCATTCCACAGGCGGAAGCCATAGCTGTATTCATCATCGCCGGCGTCGTCCGATTGCGGCTTGGCAATCGCCTGAACGCGCGCAAGCCGCTCTGCCGATGGACCGCTCGTCGCTGGCACAGAGCGTGAAGCGGCTGGTTGCGATGCGGCGGCGCTGGTCGCGGGCGCAGCCTCTTCCGCCGCTGCCAATGCCGGCGCACTTGCGGATGTATTCAGCGAAGCCATCTGCTCTTGCAGCAGGTTGATCGCGTTGCGGTTTTCCTCGCTCTGCGCGGTCATCCGCGAAATTTGCGCTTCGAGTGAGTCGAGCCGGGCGAGAATATCCGTGACTGCAGAAGAAGACGGCGTTGCCGAATTGGTTGAAGACGGCTGCGTCTCTCCATTGTTGATTTCTGGCTGGAAGAAGCGGTCATTCGTGCCGTTGAAAACTTGGCGTTGCAACGCGCGCACCTCAGCCTCGATCTTGCGCAAACGTGCATCGGAATCCTGCGCCAATGCGGGTACGCTGGTTGCAGTGCATGCCAGCGCCGCAAAACCCAATACGCCGCTACGCCAACCGATAAGAGCCTTTGCCCCAGAAACCTTAGCCAAGCTGAATTCTCCCATTTCCGTTTAACGGATCAATGATCGCAAATCGTGGCCGAACCGACCATGAACGTCTGTCGCGTGCGGATTCTAGTCAGACCTGGCCCGCTTTGTCGAGCCAGTGCATGTGCTTATCCAACGTTGGGATTATTCGCCTTCCGGCTCCGCAGTTGGCGCGGGTGTGCGATCCAGCAGAGCCTGGGCTGATACCGGAACATCAACAACCGTGGTCAGCTCTTCGCTGATCTTTGGCACAGGCTTGCCGCCTATTGTTATGTTGAGCAAATCGGGTCGACCTGTGATCAGGACCGGCCCTTGCGCATCGGCCGGAACCGTAAAGCTTTGCCCTTCACTCATTTCAGCCTCGTACAGGCGGTTGCCATCAGCATCGTTGAATCGAACCCACGCCGTTCCCTGAGCCGAAAATACGACCGCGCCGTTAGGATCAACATCGGCTGCTGCGGATTGCTGATCACCTTCACCATCAGTGGTTTGGGCATCGCTATCGCCTTCGGCAACTTGCGCTGGCAAATCGGCCGAAGGTGAGAGGAAGCTGTTATAGAACATGTAGCCGCCCGCGAGCAGTAGAACGACTGCCACCAACGACATCCACACCAGCCCGCCGGTTGGCGCGCGGTTGGGGTCACCCGGCTCGTAAGCTCCTGCAGAAGCTTCGTAATGCTCAGCGGATTCGACGCCCAGTTCGTCGCGCACCTGCGCAACGATTTCGTCCTGATCGAGTCCAACCAATTTGGCGTAAGTGCGTGAAAAGCCAACGGCGTAGGTGCGACCCGGCAGGCTGCCAAACTTGCCAGCCTCAATCGTTTCCAAATGCCGCACAGGGATACGCGTGTCGGCAGCGACTTGATCGAGCGTCAGCCCAGCGGTTTCGCGCGCTGCTCTGAGCCTTTCGCCCGGCCCCGCGTGGAGCCCTTCCATGACCCCATCCTCGTGTTCATCAGTGTTTTCCATGAAGGCTCCGTTGATCGGCGCTTTCCCTTGCGACCTTGACGCGCAACAAAGACGCAAGCTGTGCCATCGTCAAGGCAATTCACACGAATTTACCGAGTTGCGAGTGGCCCGCAGCAAGTCTGGGGGCCAGGTGCGATGCCCTAATCGAGGTCAATCCCTTGCTCAGCCGCCCATGCGCTCAATGTTTCGCGCATATTCGCCGGTGGATTTGCCAGCCAGCCAGACATCGCCGCACTGATCTGCCCCAAATCCACTTTCCGGATCAGTTCCTTAATCGGCCCCACTGCTGCTGGTGTAATCGACAAGCGGTGGATACCCAGCCCCATCAGAGCCAGCGCTTCCAACCGACGCCCGCCCATTTCACCGCAAACACCGACATCCAGATTGGTGGACTTGGTTTTGTCCATTACGCGCTGCAAAAACCGCAGAATAGCCGGGCTGAGCCAGTCGTAGCGCGCGGCAAGGTCAGGATTCGCGCGGTCCGCGGCAAACAAGAACTGTGTCAGATCGTTGGTACCAATCGACAGGAAAGACAGTTTGGGAGCGAGAATATCTAGCTGTTCAGCCAAAGCGGGCACCTCAAGCATCGCGCCATAACGCACCGCTTCCGGCAAACGCTTCTTATGCTTCTTCAAATAGGCCAGCTGCGCATCAAAAATTGCTTTCGCCTCGTCAAATTCCCATGGTTCGGAAACCATCGGGAACATCACATTCAGCTCTTTCCCGGCCGCCGCCTCAATCAAGGCACGTGCCTGAATCTTCATTAGACCATCACGGTCCAACGCCAGCCGGAGCGCACGCCAGCCCATCGCCGGATTTTCATCCTTCATCGCGTTTTCATTGCGCAGATAGGGCAACGCCTTGTCGCCGCCGATATCAACCGTGCGGAAAATGACGGGCTTGTTGCCAGCCCCATCCAGCACATCACGATAAAGCCGCAATTGCCGCTCGCGTGAGGGCATGGTGGCTGAAACCAAAAACTGAAACTCGGTACGGAACAGGCCAATTCCGTCCGCGCCCGCTAGGCTCAAATTGGGAATATCCTCACGCAGGCCTGCGTTGATCATCACTTCGATACGCTGCCCGCAGCGCGTAAACGGTTCCACCTCGCGCAAGGCCGCATAGGCGGCTTGGCGCTCTTTGCTTTTGGCGAAACGTGTCTCGAACGCGTCAACACTCGATTGCTGTGGCCGTGCCGTCAACGTTGCCGCATCGGCATCGATCAACAACAGATCGCCTTCGTTGATCAGGCTGCCCGCGTTGCGCACTTGACCCAGCACCGGCACGCCCATGGCCCGCGCAACAATCACGACATGCGCGGTAAGAGAACCCTCCTCCAGCACTACACCCTTCAGGCGGCGCTTGTCATATTCCAACAATTCGGCAGGCCCCAGATTGCGCGCAATCAGAATGGAATCTTCACGCAAGCCTTTGGTGGCAGCGGTGCCCATCTGGCCAGACACGATCCGCAACAGGCGGTTCGCGAGATCTTCCAGATCGTGCATCCGGTCCGCCAGCAAGGGATCGTCGATTTCACGCATGCGCATGCGCGTGCGCTGCTGCACGCGTTCAATCGCCGCCTCTGCGGTTAGGCCGGAATCGATCGCCTGATTGATGCGCCGCGACCAACCCTCGTCATAGGCGAACATTTTGTAGGTCTCGAGAACCTCCTCATGCGCACCGCCGACACCGAATTCGGCCTGGCTGGTCATCTGGTCGATCTGCTCGCGCATTTTGTCAAAGGCGAGATACACCCGCTGGCGCTCGGCCTCGACATCTTCGGCAACTGTGTGCTCGATCTCGATGCGCGGCTTGTGCATCACCGCTGCGCCCATCGCGAGCCCCTTCACCAGCGTCAGTCCGGGCATGACATCCGGTTCTGTGCGCGGCTTGGCGCCCCCGGCCATTTCCTCGTCCACCAACCCGGCATTGTCGATCAATTCGGCCAAAACCATGGCCACTGTCTGCAGCGCCTCGATTTCAAGATCGTCATAGCGACGCGGTTCGACATGCTGGACACACACGGTGCCAATCGCGCTTTCCCGGCGGACAATCGGCACTCCAGCAAAGCTGTGAAACTTTTCCTCGCCTGTTTCCGGGTTGAAAATAAAGTCCGGGTGCGCGCGCGCCTCGGCGAGGTTGAGCGTTTCCACATTGTCGGCAATAGTGCCGTTGAGGCCCTCGCCTATGCCGAGGCGCGTGACATGCACCGCTTCCTTGTTCAGTCCGCGCGTTGCAAACAGCTCCAGCATCCCGTCGCGAAGCAGGTAGATGGAGCAAACTTCGCTATCCAGCGTTTCACCGATGATTTCGACCACACGGTCCAGCTTGGCCTGCGCGGCAAGGCGCGAGGCCATCACCTCATGCAACTGCGTGAGGATCTGTCGTGAAGCGGAGACTGCGGTCATTGCCCATTGGCTTAGCGCAGATCGCCTTCAATTGGAATTGGGCTTATCGCCCTTTCGTGGTCTTACGCAGAACCTGCTCGGTTGGTTAAACCTGAGCAAGCTCCTCCTTAATTCGCAATTTTCGCTTCTTAAGGTCTTGCACACGTGTCTCGTCAGGCATTGGCCGGTTCATTTCCTCGCGAATTTTCGCTTCGAGGCCAGCATGTTTGGTTTCTAATGCGCTGATGTGAGACGACTCCATTGGCAGACTCCTTTTTATAGTGCTTCCCATGCGGGATCACCATGATCGAATCGCCAGCGGGCGATCCCGCAACATCACTATTGAACCACAAAGTTTATGATTTGCGAAGCTGGTGTTTTTGATCAGCGATGATTACCTAGAAAAACACGATCAACCGATCACAACAGAGCAATGCGAAAGGGCCATCAGCGTGGATGAAGAACAACTGCGCAAGCGCCTTTCGGTCTTGCAAATCGAACATCGTGATCTGGATGCAGCGATTGCGGCGCTGACCGAAGCGGGATCATTTGACCAATTGCAGATTGCCCGGCTGAAGAAGCGAAAGCTGGCGCTCAAGGATCAAATCAGTCAGATCGAAGACTACCTGCTGCCTGATATTATCGCCTGAGAACGCGGTTAACGTTCAGCGCTCTTGGCACAACCCACCTGACCAAAACCCTAAGCGTTCCGCGATGGGACATGGTTAATATGCTTGCGGAGAAACCGTGACGTGCCCTCGCAAAGGTGTATGCGCCTAGTCTAGCGACTAACCCATGATTGAGCCGACAGACATAAACCGACAGATCGTCGAGAGCCTCTACAGCGAGGCGTTGGACTTGTCCGACGCCATTCGCGATGCGTTCGAACTGTCTGGTCGGATGGAGATCGCCTCGCACCAGAACGAGTTGGCGCAGCAGGCGATGTCTGCTGAATCGCTGCGCACCACTACGCGGATGATGCATGCGCTAGCGTGGCTGCTCAACCAACGCGCCTATCTGCGCGGGGAAATGAGCGAATTTCAACTCCGCCGGCACGGGCGGCTGCCTGCACAACCCGCATCGCCCAATCCGCAACAGATGCAGTATCTCAGCCCGCAAATCTGCGAATTGGTTGAGGCGAGCCAAGCTTTCTATCAGCGCATTCAGCGGCTCGACACCGCTTGGCGCGCGCGCTTTGCGATGCAGCCCAGCGCGGTCGACCGCGTAAGAGC
>CAKZSF010000327.1 GCA_937920575.1 uncultured Sphingomonadaceae bacterium
GGGCTAGCCATTGCCCGCACGAACGTCTTTGCGGTGCTGTTCGCCTCTGCATTATCCAGCGATGCATTCCATGTTGAACGCGAGAGATGGCTGGTCGGGTGTACGAAAAACACCGCGAAAGCCGGCGGCTCTGCCACTGCGGCAAATTTTGGCTCAGAGTCTGCTGGGGTGGGCAGCAGCTCGCGGCTGTTATCGACTTGTGGAATGGGCGCGGGCGTCGGTTGCCATTGCGACGGATCAGCTGATCCCATGCCGGGCCGTGCGATCCACATTGTCGGATCGTCGTATATGTTCGGTTTGAGTGGCTCTTGCTCGACAAATTCGCCGGTTGGCACAAACGCCAATTCGGTCAGCTCGCGCGACCAGATGTTGAGCGCGAACAGTCCGCCAATGATCAGGACGGTTGCGATTGCGATGAAATAGAGGAACTTCTTGGCCATGAATGCGCGCTAGCTTTCTTCGCTGTTCCCGGCTGGAATGATCTGCGGGCGCAAAGAATTCCACGCGCGATCACCGCGCAGCGCGCTGAACCAGCTCAGCGGGCTCCAACTGGCGGTGCCATCGAAAGAGAATGTGATGAACTCCGCGCGACCACCAACGCTGGTCAAAGGCACAGGGCCGCCCAATCCGTTCTCCGCATTCAAACCGGCGGTGAAGCGGCTGTCGGAGGAGTGATCGCGGTTGTCGCCCATCAGGAACACATGGCCATCAGGGATCGTGATTTCGCTCATGAAATCGCCGCGCGTACCCGGCTGATAATCAATCACTTTGAACGAGGCGCCATTGGGGAATGTCTCTCGGAAAGCGGGAATTTCGTAGATTGGCGTGCCGTTTTCGTCCTGGGTGCGGAAGCGGAAGAAGCTGTCGAGACATGGGCCGCCATTGCACAATTGCTCGTCATCCACCGGCAGCACGACCGGAGCCGCGATCTCGCGTTTTACCGGTTGGCCATTCAGCACGATAATTCCGTCGCGGATGGCGATGCGGTCACCCGGCAGACCAACGACGCGTTTGATGTAATCCTCCGCCCGGTCAGGCGGCACGACGATCACGATGTCGCCATATTGCGGGTCTTCGCCCGCGACGCGCCAATCGCTGCGCGGCAACAGGTGGAAGCTCGCCGAGACCCAGCTCCAGCCATAGGGATATTTGCTCACCACCAACCGGTCGCCGACCCACATATTGGGCAGCATGGAGGTGGAGGGGATGTAGAACGGCTTGGCAATCAGTGAGTGAAACGCCAGCACAAAGAACAGCATGATCCCCAGCCCGCGCAGCTCCGCGAACCAGTTGATCGGTTCCTTGTCGTTCGATTTTGTGTCGCTCATTGGGGATATGCTTCGATGATCACGAATGCCTGCGCCCATGGATGGTCATCGGTGAGCGTTAGGTGAATGGTGGCCGTGTGGCCATCGGGCGTGAGTTCGTCAAGCCGCGCCTTCGCCCCGCCTGTTAGAGCGAGCGTCGGAGCACCGGACGGCGCGTTGACCACGCCGATGTCTTTCATAAACACACCGCGTTTGAAACCAGTGCCGACGGCTTTGCTGAAGGCTTCCTTGGCGGCGAAACGCTTAGCGTAGGTTCCGGCAATGGTGAAGGGACGCCGCTGCGCCTTGGCGCGTTCCACATCGGTGAAGACACGGTTCTCGAACCGCTCACCAAAACGGTCGAGCGAGTTTTGGATGCGCTCAATATTGCACAGGTCAGATCCAAGACCGATGATCATGTGCTGCTTGCCTTACGCACGCCCGTCCGGGCGCGCATCCTCGGTGCGGTTCCCTTCCCCCGGATCAAGTCCAGGGTGCGGGGCAGCTGCGGACGGGCGGTCGCCCTTGCGGTCTGGATATGCCAGCCCGTTGGTGTGTAAACAGAACAGTCAGCGTCGCGATCAGCGACGCCAGCGCGCGACTGCGCGCCGCCGCTTGTGCGGCGAAGCCAAGCGGGTCGGACAACCCGCGCCCGGCGTTTGAGGGGCAACAAACTCATCTTGCTTCGTCCATCAATTCGCGCATCCGGCGCACCGCGCTTTCCAGCCCGACAAAGACCGCTTCGCCCACCAGATAATGCCCGATGTTGAGCTCGGCGATCTGCGGAATGGCGGCGATGGGTTGCACGTTCTCAAACGTCAGCCCGTGGCCAGCATGCGGCTCAATGCCATTCTTCGCGGCGAGCGCAGCCATATCGGCGATGCGTTTGACTTCGCTTGCGACGCGTTCGCTGTCGTCGTCGAGAAATGCGTGCGCGTATTCGCCGGTGTGGAATTCCACCACCGGCGCGCCCAGCCGGATAGCGGCGTCCAGCTGCCGCTCACTCGCCTCGATAAACAGGCTGGTCCGAATACCCGAATCGTTCAGTGTCGAAACAAACCGTTGCAAGTGGTTGTGCTGGCCAGCCGCATCCAGCCCGCCTTCCGTGGTGCGCTCCTCGCGCTTTTCCGGCACGATGCAGGCCGCGTGCGGTTTATGGCGCAGCGCGATTGCCAGCATTTCCTCGGTCGCGGCCATTTCCAGATTGAGCGGAAGATCAGTCGCTTCCTGAATGCGCGCCAGATCCTCATCGCGGATATGGCGGCGGTCTTCGCGCAAATGTGCCGTGATGCCGTCACCGCCAACGCTGGCAACGATCTCTGCGGCGCGCACAGGATCGGGATGGTCGCCGCCGCGCGCGTTGCGGATGGTCGCCACGTGATCGATGTTAACGCCCAATCTCAGTTGGGAGGGACGTAAAGGAGCAGTCACTTACTTGCGGCTCCCCGGCTTGGTCACGGGAATTGCGGCGAGTTCTACCGGGACTTCCTCATCCGCATAGGTCGGGAAGTTGATCGCGATCAGCGGGAAGAACGGCACGCCCAATTCGACCTCTCCGCCAGAGCGATCGACCAATGAACCAGCGGCGATAACCTTGCCGCCAGCGTCTTCGATGCAAGCAATCGCTTCCCGGCTAGAAAGACCGGTGGTGACCACGTCCTCGATCAGCAGAATTTTCTCACCCTCGGCA
>CAKZSF010000328.1 GCA_937920575.1 uncultured Sphingomonadaceae bacterium
GAACACCCTAGAGCCTTGCACAACAATTGAGAAGCGGTTCGGATCATCAGAACAGCCACAAACGCGCAAATTTTCGCCTCCAATTGGCCACTGCGGGGTTTAATCTCCCCGGCGCGTCCCTATTTTGCCCAAGACCCGATCGCAGGAAGGCCCCACCTGATGAATTCTCCAGAAAGTATCGCGGCAGAGAAACGCCGGCTTGTTGCCGCGGCGATGGATTTGATTGCGCGCAACCGCGAGTCCCTTTCCAAGGCTTCATTGGCCGCCGATCTGCGCGTCCCCCGGGCGAAGATTGACGCGGTGTTTGCCGAAGATGCTGATCTGGCAGCAGCCATAGTCGACGCATGGTTCGCCCCCGATGTGGCGATCATGGAAGAAGTGGTGGCGTCTGACCTGCCCCCCAATCGCAAAATGTACGAATTTTTCGCGCGACGATTCTTGGTCGAGCAGCAGCGGTACCAAGAAGACCCGGCGCTGTTTGCTCTCTATCTGGAAATGGGTCAGCAATATTTTGCCAATGTCGAAGGCTATATCCAGCTCGCTGATCACTATCTGACGGAAATCATAGCGGAAGCGCAGGCCGCCGGGTATTTCGAGGGGCTGAGCCTTAGCCGCGCGCTCACACTGATCAATCAGATGGTCATTTGTTACACCTCTCCGCAGTTGATGCTGATCATTGCGAGCCGGTTGAGCGAGACAAAGCTGGCAGCAATTGTCGATACCTTGTTCGTAGGCTTAACCGCCGAAGATCGCGGAGCATCTGGGTTGCAGCCCATGCAGCCTGTCAGCCAAAGCTAAGCGCACTCAGGCACAAGGCTGCAACGATCCGGTTGCCTCCTGAAAGAGGCAGGCTTAGACCGTGCCTCTGTTGTGACAACCTCTTCGATATCCCTTGCTGGTGAAGACACCCCGCTCAAGCTACAACTAATTGCAGCGTGCTGTGACACAATTGCAGATCCCGATCGGAGCGAGCGCGTAGCATTGCTTGCGAACCAGATCAGCGATTGGTGGGACTTCGCACAGGAGGTGCAGCGCCATCAACTGCTGGGCTCGGTCGCGCCACACCTCAACGACATACAAACCGTTCCCGAAGAACTGAATGCGAAATGGCAATTCGGATTGCGCAAGCGGGCAGGCATTAGCTTGAGACAGGTGAGCGAGACGGTGCGATTGCACCGGTTGCTGAACGACAATGGCGCAGAGAATCTGGTCATCAAAGGCGCAGCGCTGGGCCACAGATTATACGGTTCACTCATTCAAAAACACAGCGGCGATATCGACTTAGTGGTTCGCCCCGAAGCGGCCTTTGCCGCTCTGACCGTGTTGCAAGACGAGGGGTTTCTGCCCTTCGCGACTGGAAAGCGTATGGGACAGCGCCAGATGCAAGCCGTGGCGCGCCATTACAAGGAAATCGCGCTGATCAACGATCGCAAGGAAATGATCGATCTGCATTGGCGGTTGGTGCAGCATCCTGCCATCCTCAAGAACATCCGCCCGTTCGAGGATACACACACTGTTCCCATGGGTCCTGCAGGTTCAATCACCACGCTCAGCGAAGCCAATGAATTCGCCTATTTGTGCGCCCACGCGGCGTTGTCGGATTGGCGGCGTCTCAAATGGCTCAGCGATCTTCACGCGATGCTGGCACAATATGATGATACCCGCATTGTCGAACTGTATGAGCATGCAAACCGGCTCAGTGCTGGCCGGTGTGTGCTCCAAGTGCTTGCGCTGCGCGAGTGGCTTTGGGCCAAGCCTATGCCCGCGCAGCTGAGGCCATTGCTGAGCGATGCAGAATTGGAAGAACTGCTTGCCTTCGCTACCGAGCGGCTGAGAACGCCGTATCGGCCAACGTCTGACAAGGATCGCATTGAGCGGATTGGCGCATCAGCCAAAGCCCAGCGCTGGCTGCATCCGCACGGCGCATCCGCATGGGCGCAATTGAAACCGCAACTGTTTGCACTGTCCGACATTCTCGCCCTGCCTTTGCCGCGCTGGCTCGATTGGCTTTACGTGCCGCTGCGCCCGTTTTTCTGGGTCAAGCGCCAGATTTTTCCGGATAAATTGCGCCAGATGTCAATGCGTAGCTACCGTCCAACAGTGTCAGATCCACCTCGCGGTGAGTCACAAGGATGATCGTCATCCGGTCGCTCAATGCGCGCAACCCCGATAGAATTGCCTTCTCCGTTGGCCGGTCAATTGCACTTGTCGCTTCATCCAGAATCAACAGGCTGGGCTCACGCAGCAGCGCCCGTGCCAGACAGATCCGCTGACGCTCGCCGCCTGACAAGGATTGCCCGCGCTCTCCGACGCGCGTCTGCAGGCCATTGGGCATAGCCTCCACAAACGCCCGCGCCTGAGCGATTTCCAAAGCGCTCCACATCGCCTCGGCGCTTTGCGGAGGCACGCCCCACATCAGATTGTCCGCAATCGAACGATCCAGCAAAACCGGGTCTTGTGGCGCATAGGCGAGCCGTTGCGCCAGCCGTAGATCAGCCGGTGGCAGGCCATCGATTGTCACGCTGCCCGCATCGGGCGTGAGCAATCCTGTCATCAGGTCGAGCAGAGTGGTTTTGCCTGCGCCCGATTGGCCGCGGAGCGCCACGAGCTGTCCAGCCGAAACAGCGAAATCGAGCTGGTTCAGAAGCGGTTTGGTCTGTCCCGGGTGACGAAAGCTGAGCGCAGAGCATTCCACCGCCACTGGCGCCTGAGACCGTTCCTGAACCTGTGCCGGACCG
>CAKZSF010000329.1 GCA_937920575.1 uncultured Sphingomonadaceae bacterium
CCCATTTCGCTCCTTCAAACCTCTGCCAGAAACGGGGCTATGCCCGTTCGGTTCCAGCAAATTCGATAGAGCGAATTCGATTGCGGTGAGTTGGCCTAGAACAGCGCCAGAAGCGCGACACCCATGCCGACACGGTAGAGTACAAACACCATCATCGACGCCTTCTTCAGAAAGTTCATCAGAAACGCCATAGTGAGGAACGCGGCGACAAACGTCAGCACGCCAGCAATCAGCGCGTCCATCGCCAGCGTCATACCCGCCTCGAAAATCTCTGGCACGATCAAAACGCCCGCACCGGCGACCGCCGGGATAGACAGAAGAAAAGAGAAACGCGCCGCCTCCACTCGCTTGTAACCCAGAGCGCGTGCGGCGGTCATCGTGACCCCAGAACGGCTGGTGCCGGGGATGATCGCGAGCGCCTGCGCTAGGCCGACGATCAGGCCGTCGCGCCAGCTCATATCCTCGAACTGTTTGATTTCCTTGCCCAGCCAATCGGCAATCCCGAGCAGGATGCCATAAACAATCAGATTAAACGCCACCAACTCGGTAAACCGGATTGAGCCCATCAGATCGCCATCGATAATGTCCACGCCGAACCAGTTTTCCGCAATGCCGTTGAACAGACCCATCTTGATCGAAAGACCGAAGGCGACCGCAGGGATCGTACCCAGCACAATCCACCAGAACAGTTTTCGCTCTGCCGGTGCTTGACCAATGCCGATGCTGGCAAAGCCACCGCGCGCCAGCACCACCACATCCTTGAAGAAATACACAATGATCGCGAGCAACGACCCGACATGCACCGCCACATCAATCAGTGGACCTTGATCAGGCAGATCCGTCAGCTTGGGGATTAGGATCAAATGGCCTGACGAGGAAATCGGCAAGAATTCGGTGATGCCCTGCACCACGGCGATCAGAAGAAGCTGCAAGAATGTCATAGCCACCGCTCAATGAACAAAGGGCGGCGCAAGTCAAGCTGACCTGCACCGCCCCATGCGAATTTATCGTTCGTGTTGGCCTGTTACCAGATGCGTACGCGCTCTTCTGGTGGGATGTACAGCTCGTCACCCTCGGTCACGCCGAATGCCTCGTACCACGCATCTTGATTACGCACGACGCCGTTCACACGGTAACGCTCCAACGAGTGCGGACCGGTTTTCAAGCGAGCCCGTGCATTCTCTTCGGTTTGCATCGAACGCCACACTTGCGCCCAGGCGAGGAAGAAACGCTGATCGCCGGTCAGGCCATCAATCACCTTGTCCTCTTCGCCATTCAGCGAGAGCTTATAGGCGCGATAGGCAAGGCTCAGTCCGCCAACGTCACCGATATTCTCACCCAGTGACAGACGACCGTTCATGCACGTCTCGCCATCATCATAGGGGCAGAACGTGTTGTATTGCGCAACCAATGCATCGGTCTTGGCTTCAAAAGCCTTTTTCGCTTCCGGCTGCCACCAGTCACGCAAAGTGCCTGTGCCATCACTCTTCGAGCCCTGATCATCAAAGCCGTGGCCGATTTCATGGCCGATCACGCCGCCAATCCCGCCATAATTAACCGCCGGATCAGCAGAGATGTTGAAGAACGGCGGTTGCAAAATACCAGCCGGGAACACGATCTCGTTCATCGGCGGGTTGTAATAGGCGTTCACCGTCTGAGGGAGCATGAACCACTCGGTCTTATCGATTGGTCCCCCCAGCTTCTTCAGATCGTCTTCCCAACCCCATTTCGCGGCCGCCATGCGGTTCGCAAGCGGCGCGTTGGCTGCAATCTCCAGACCCTCATAAGTCTCCAGATTGTCGCGATAACCGATCTTGGTGGTGAAGGCCTCAAGCTTGGCCTGCGCCTCTTCTTTCGTCGTGTCGTCCATCCAATCGTTTTCAGCAATCGACTGGCTCATCGCGACGCGCAGGTTCTTCACCAGATCGTCCATCGCCGCCTTGTTCTCTTCGGGGAAGTTGCGCTCGACATAGGCCTTACCCAACACTTCACCCAACAGGCCTTCAACTTCGCCCGTCGCGCGCTTCCAACGTTCGCGCTGTTCGCCCTGACCACGCAGAGTTTTGCCGAAGAATTCAAAGCTCGCATTGTCCAGCTTAGAAGACAGAACCGCAGCATTGCCCGACATAAAGCGCGCCGTGGTCCATGCCTGCAGCACCGGCATCGGCGTGTTCGAAAGCAGTTCGAACATGCCCGGTACACCCTTGCCGATCTTGGCCACCTGGTCATCTGATAGGCCAAGCTCTGCAATTTCCTCATCCGTGGGCGGCATTTGGAAAACAGTGAACTTGTCCGCAGCGCCAAGGCCGGAATCCGTCAACATTTTGGCGAGCGGGAAATCACCCGCCATCGCGATCAGCTCATCTTTCGTGGCCGCGTTGTACGTCAGATCGCGGTTACGAGAGACGGTGCGATCCCATGAAATCGTTTCAGCAATCGATTCTTCGAAAGCGTAGACAGCCGCGACTGTGCCTTCCACATCTTGATAGCCTGCTTCACCCAGCAAGGTTCCAAGAAACTCTTTGTATTTCCCGCGAATTTCGTCCTCTCGCTCGCCTTCATCCAAGTAATAGTCGCGGTCTGGCAAGCCCAAGCCGCCCGAGAACACGCCGACAATATATTGGTCAGGCTGTTTGGAATCGACCGTCACAAATCCGCCAACCGGCGCGGCGTATCCGGGCGTTGCCCAAATCTCGGCCATATCGTTCAGATCGGTTGCGCCGAAAATCTTCGCCAGATGCGGATAGGCTGGTGCCATTCCGCCCGCATCAATCGCGTCTGTATCCAGGTAAGAGCTATAAGCATCGGCGATGCGTTGTTCCTTGGAGCCTGGCGCAGCGTCCATCGACATGACTTCATCGATGATAGCTTTCACATCATTGGTCGATTTTTCCGCCAAAACGGTGAAGCTGCCGAAGCGCGAGAATTGCGGCGGCAGCGGGTTTGCGTCGATCCATTTCTTGTTGGCGAAGTCAAAAAAGTCATCGCCGGGATCCAGCTCGGTGGAGATCAGACTGGGATCAATGCCCCACTCGCCGAAGCTCATTGTCGGAATGGGCACTTCAGCGGCTTCGCTTTCAGTCACAGTGACGATTTCGTCCTCGTGAATTAGCGTGTCGATGTCAGTGGTGTCCGTTTCATGCTCACCAGCAATGGCCGGTGCAGCGATCATCAGCGATAGCGCAGACGCCCCGAGGGCGAGTGACTTCTTTAGCATTGTTTTTCCTCTGTTTGCGGCAACGTGCGTGACCACGCGCCAAACCCAATTCTGCGTAGTTTCTTAGCCTACTGAGATGAATGCAAACTGCAGTTCGTCGGCTCCACATGCAATCCGTAGAAATTTACATCGACACAGCCGCAAAAATCAGGCCGCGTCGTCAAATTGCAAAGCGGCAAGCCGTGCATAAAGCCCGCCAGCAGAGCTCAAAGACGCATGATCGCCTTGCTCAACGATTCGGCCATCCTCCATCACGATGATCCGGTCCGCATTGCGCACAGTTGCCAGTCGGTGTGCAATCACCAAGGTCGTACGGGTTTGCATCAGACGGTCGAGCGCCTGCTGGACCAGCATTTCGCTTTCCGCATCCAGCGCGCTGGTCGCCTCGTCCAGCAAGAGGATCGGCGCGTCTCGCAGCAGGGCACGCGCTATGGCGACGCGTTGCCGTTGGCCGCCCGAGAGCCGTGCGCCGCCTTCCCCCAAAAACGTGTCGAGCCCTTGTGGCAGATCGCGCAGGAATTTGGCGGCGTTGGCAGCCTCCGCCGCTTCCCAGATCGCTTCCTCGCTTGCGCCCCATTCTCCGTAGCGCAGATTGTCGCGCGCGCTGGACGCGAACAGAACGCCTTCTTGCGGCACAAACGCCATACGTTCGCGAATTTCTGCAGGGTCAGCCCGCGTGAGCGGGACTCCGTCGATCCGCACAGTGCCGCCTTGCGGATCGTAGAACCGTTCGGCCAGCTGAAAAATGGTCGACTTGCCCGCGCCCGATGGCCCG
>CAKZSF010000330.1 GCA_937920575.1 uncultured Sphingomonadaceae bacterium
TGCTGAGAGGCTGACAACGCTGGCAGCCAAGAGATATTTGAGTTTCATGGAGGGTGTCCCTTGCGTAAATGTCCCAGTCGGTCGCACGCAGACGCGACTCTGTATGCGGATAGAGAGCGCCTATATGACAAGGCCGTGACAGCCAAACTGGCATCCCGGGAACACCACCACATCTTGTGTATTAATCCTGCTTAGGGTATAAATTTTGCTGCAAAAACAGACAATTAATAATTGTTGCATTGCAGCAACACATACAAGAAATTTTGTCCACAGAGCGCCGGATCAAGACTTGACTCGCAGTCTGCTGTTCACGCGAGGTTTATCTCGCGGAGTCGCTCCATCAGATAGTCATGCGCGCTAATCGGCGCGAAGGCCGAGTCGTTGACATCGTCGATCCCGACTTTGGCTGGGTCGATCATGAAGTCGGACCGGAAATGCAGGAAGAACGGCATGGAATAGCGAGAGCGGCTCGCGGCCTCTCCAACCGGATTGACCACACGGTGCGTGGTGGAGCGCAAACGGCCAGCGGTCAGGCGTTGCAACATATCGCCGATATTGACCACAATTGCGCCGGGTGGCGGATCAATCGGTAGCCAGCTGCCGTCGTTCTTGAGCAGTTCGAGCCCCGCCTCTTCTGCGCCCATCAACAGCGTGATCGTGTTGATATCCTCATGCGCTGCGGCGCGCACCGCGCCCTCCACCGCGTCGGGGACGGGCGGATAGTGCAACAGGCGCAGAACCGAATTGCCATGCTCC
This sequence comes from uncultured Sphingomonadaceae bacterium, assembly GCA_937920575.1. Classification (GTDB taxonomy): domain Bacteria; phylum Pseudomonadota; class Alphaproteobacteria; order Sphingomonadales; family Sphingomonadaceae; genus CAKZSF01. The sequence continues at coordinate 757 of CAKZSF010000330.1, forward strand.
ACGGTAGGGGCAAACCACTCGCGCGGCAGCCCGAGATAGATCGCAATCGCCGACAAGACGCGCGACCCTGCATTTTCCAAAGAGCGATACAGATCGAGGAATGTCGGCTCAAATTCGGGTAATTCGCTGGGCCAGATATTGGGCGGCATATGCTCTGCCTGCGGATCACCATCGGGCAAGGTCTGCCCCACGTGCCAGAACTCTTTCAGATCATGGACATTGGCGTCCTTGGCTTTCTCTGTGCCAAACGGGGTGTAGCCGCGCGCGCCGCCACTACCGGCAATGGCATAGGCGCGCTTGGTCTCCTCGGGCAGAGCAAAGAAGTCTTGCGCGGTTTGCCAGCTCTTGGTCACCAGTGCATCGGGCACGCCGTGATCGCGGATCACGCCAAAGCCAAGCGTTTCAAAGCTGCGGCCCAATTCCTGCGCGATGTCGTCGAGCGGTTGCTTGAGCGAGACGCTTGCGAGTTTGTCCGACATATCCGTGGCCTCCTCAAGAAATAGGCAAGAACAATCCAGCCAGCGCGGCACTCATCAAGTTTGCGAGTGAGCCTGCGGCCAGCGCGCGCAGACCTAGCTTAGCGATCACGGGGCGTTGGTTGGGCGCAAGCCCGCCGGTCACCGCCATTTGGATCGCGATGGAGCTGAAATTCGCAAAGCCGCACAGCGCAAAGGTAATAATCGCGCGCGCGCGCTCAGACAGTCCCGCCACTTGGCCCAAATCGATAAAGGCGACGAACTCGTTGAGCACAATTTTGGTGCCGAACAGGCCGCCGGCAATCTGCGCCTGATCCCATTCGGTGATCCCGATCAGGAACATGACCGGCGCAAAAATATAGCCGACCAGTTGCTGGAAGCTGAGATCGGGCAAACCGAACCATCCGCCGACACCGCCCAGCAATCCGTTGGCCATGGCAACCAGTGCCACAAACACCATCACCATTGCGCCGACCGCTACGGCCAGTTTGACGCCGGTCTGTGTGCCTTGTGCTGCAGCCTCCAGAATGTTGGCGGGCTGTTCGCCTTCCTCAAACGTTTCAGAGACTGTCACCTCGGCCATCAGCTTGTCATGCTCTGCCGCGCTTTCGGGATCGTCGGGCATGATAATCTTGGCCATCAGGATTCCGCCAGGTGCCGACATGAAGGCAGCCGCAAGCAGATAGGGCAAATACTCATCGCCCAACAACCCTGCATAGGCCGCCAAAATCGTCCCGGCGACACCGGCCATGCCGACGGTCATCAGCGTGAACAGCCGCTCCTTGGGCAGCGCCGCCAGATAGGGGCGCACGACCAGCGGGCTTTCCGATTGACCGACGAAAATGTTGGCGGCAGCTGCCAACGATTCCACTTTGGACACGCCTGTAACCCAGCCTATCGCGCCGCCGACCCAGCGTACGATCCGCTGCATCACGCCGAGAAAATAGAGGATCGAAACCAGCGCAGCGAAAAACACAATTACCGGCAAAGCGCCCAGCGCAAACGTGTTCGCCAGCGGGTTATCCGCGCCGAACAGGAATTCCGTGCCCGCATTGGCATAAGACAGCAGCGCCGAAACGCCATCGGACATGGTCTGGATCACTGTCGCACCGCCGCTGGTGCCAATAACCAGAAACGCCATCAAAGCCTGCAAGCCAAAGGCCGCACCCACCACGCGAAAATTGATCCGCTTCTTGCCGGTCGAGAGCAGGAACGCGATCCCCAAAATCGCAATGATGCCAATCAGGCTGTAGACTTGTTGCGGCACGTGGACTCCCCGAATTCCTTTGGCCTAGGCATATGGCCATCCACAGGCAAAGACCAGAGCCGCGATGTTTGGCACTTTTCTTTTTGCCCAAGAGTCCTGTAGCGATACGCGGCATGGATGATACAAACACCGCGCCGACACCGCCCAAATTGCCAACGGGCTTGTTTGTCTATCTGATCATCTATGGCGGGATGAC
>CAKZSF010000331.1 GCA_937920575.1 uncultured Sphingomonadaceae bacterium
CGTCTGCTGCGCATGGCGACGGGGTCTTTGGCATCGATCCGCAGCTCTAGAATAGCGGTGATCGCCTTGACCAGATTGTAAGCGAGCCAGCCGAGAAGGGCCGGTTGCAAAAATCCGCCCAGAGGCGCCCAATAGCGTGCAAGTTCGGGATTGGCTTGCGCCGCAAGAGAAACACCAATGGTCAAGAAAGACCACTTAATCGGCTGCCGGATCCGCTCCATTATGATGTCGTCGGAGCCGGTTTCTGATCGATCCGTCAGTTTGCCAATCAGGGCATAGGTCGCGCGATACAACAGATAAGAAACGACAACGCCAACCGTCAGCGTGACAGCGGCGCCGAGGGCGAGGGGCCAATTGATGTCCCACTCGCTTGGATTGAAGAAAACGTCCATTTAGTGCGCCGCGTCCCAGCTCGTTCCTGTTCCGATGTCTATGCCAAGTGGAACGTCGAGTTTAACGGCTGGTTCCGCAGCACGGGCCATGACCCGCTCAATGATGGGCGACGCCGCTGCAACGTCGCTTTCAGGCAGTTCGAACACCAATTCATCATGAACTTGCAACAGCATGCGCACATGCCCCAGATCAGCCTCTTCCAATGCGGGCATCATACGGGCCATCGCGCGCTTGATGATATCGGCGCTGGTCCCCTGAATGGGCGCGTTGATCGCCGCGCGCTCACTCCCTTGGCGTTCATTCCCGTTTTTCGAATTGATCCGCGGGAACCAGGTCTTGCGGCCAAACAGCGTCTCTGAATAACCGTGCTCGCGCACGCTCTCCAGTGTCGCATGGATATAGCTTTGAATGCCCGGGAAGCGTTTGAAATAGGTGTCGATGACCTCTTGCGCTTCATCCGGTTCAACACCCAAGCGCCCCGCCAGACCCCAGCGCGAAATGCCATAAAGGATCGCGAAGTTGATCGTTTTGGCGCGCGCACGCGTGTCGCGGTCGACCTCGCCATACATTTCCTTGGCAGTGCGTGCGTGAATGTCCTCCCCCGCCGCGAAGGCCTCTTTCAATTCCGGCACGTCGGCCATGTGGGCCGCGAGGCGTAGCTCAATCTGGCTGTAGTCAGCGGCGAGCAGCACATGGCCATCCTCTGGCACAAATGCTTCGCGGATACGGCGGCCAATCGGCGTGCGGATCGGAATGTTTTGCAGGTTCGGATCGGTCGAGGAAAGCCGCCCGGTCTGCGCGCCCACCAGACTGTAACTGGTGTGGACGCGGCCAGTCTCGGCATTGATCGCGGCTTGCAATGCTTCGGTGTAGGTTGAGCGCAGCTTGCTCAATTGCCGCCACTCCAGAACCTTGTCAGCGATAGTCGCGCCTTCGCCCGACAAGCGTTCCAGCACCGCTTGGTCGGTGGAATATTGCCCGCTCTTGCCTTTCCGGCCACCCTTATAGCCCAGCTTGTCGAACAGGATGTCGCCCAACTGCTTGGGGCTGCCGATGGTGAACTCTTCTCCGGCCAGATCGTGAATACTGGCCTCCAGCTCACTCATCGCCTTGGCAAATTCTTCTGACAGGCGTGCGAGTGCTGCCCGGTCGACTTTGATACCGTGGCGCTCCATTTGCGCAACGACAGGAATCAGCGGGCGGTCCACGCGTTCGTAAACCGTCATGCCGCCTTCCAGAGCAAGCCGCGACTTCAGATGCGCATGCAGCCGCCACGTCACATCGGCATCTTCTGCGGCGTATTCTGTCGCGCGGTCTAGCGGGACTTCGCCGAACGGGATTTGCTTCTTGCCGGTGCCGCAGACCTCTTTGAAACTCATCGGCTTGTGACCAAGGTGCCGTTCGGACAGCTCGTCCATACCGTGCCCGCCACCGATGCCGTCTTGCGAACGGCCTGCATCCATCGCGAAGCTGATCACCATCGTGTCGTCAATCGGTGCGACGGCCACTCCGTAGCGTGCCAGCACATTGATATCGTATTTGATGTTCTGCCCGATTTTCAGCACCGCATCGCTTTCCAGCAATGGCTGGAGCATGGCGATAGCGCGAGCGCGGTCGATCTGTTGCGGCTTTTCGGCAAACATATCCGCGCCGCCGCCACCTTCGTTAAGGTGCCCCAAGGGGATGTAGCACGCGTCATTCGGGCCGAGCGCGAGGCTGATCCCGACCAGATCGGCGGTGATCGCATCCAAACTGTTGGTTTCTGTATCGACAGCGAGCAGCCGCGCTTTGGTCGCGCGCTCAATCCATTCGGCCAGCGCTTCTTCCGTTTGCACGGTTGCATAGGCGCTGCGATCAACATTGGGCATTTCGGGCAGCGGCTGCCGGTCGCCAGAAGGCGCTGCCTCGGCACTCGCAGTTTCGGCTTTGGCCGGATTGAGATCATTGGGCCGGTCGGGGCTGCCAGACCCCGAATCAAGCCGGCGCAGCAGTGAATTGAAACCATGCGTGCGCAGAAACTCTGCGAGTGGTTCAGGCGGCACACCGTCCAGTTTAAACTCGTCGAGTGTTTGCGGAAGCGGGCAGTCTTCTTTCAGAGTGACCAAGATTCGGCTAAGCTCAGCGTCTGGGCGATGCTCCAGCAGGCGCTCTTTCAGCTTCGACTTTTTCATGTCTTCCGCCGAATCGAGCGCGGCGGTCAAATCACCATGTTCAGCAATCAGCTTGCTCGCGGTTTTGGGGCCGACACCAAAAATACCGGGAATGTTATCTGCGGTGTCACCCATCAAAGCGAGGACATCGCCGACCTTCTCGGGCGGGACGCCAAATTTCTCAACCACCTCATCAATATAGATGCGCACGCTCTTCATGGTGTCGAGCATGTCGATCTTCGCGCCATTCTCTTCGCCGACCAGCTGCATCAGGTCTTTGTCAGAGGAGACAATCGTGACGTCCCAACCTTCGCGCTGGGCTGCGCGCGCATAGCTTGCAATCATGTCGTCGGCCTCGACATCGGGTTCCTCAATGCAGGGCAAAGAGAACGCGCGCGTCGCATC
>CAKZSF010000332.1 GCA_937920575.1 uncultured Sphingomonadaceae bacterium
CGGCCAGCTTTACGAAATCGGGCAGACTATCCGAATAGCTGTTCGAATAGCGGCTTTCATAGGTCAGTTCCTGCCATTGGCGGACCATACCCATATATTCATTGTTCAGGATGAAGATCTTGACCGGCAAGCGGTATTGGCTCGCCGTGCCCAATTCCTGAATGTTCATCTGGATTGATGCTTCGCCCGCAATATCGATCACGAGGCTATCAGGATTGCCAAGCTGCGCACCAATTGCGGCAGGCAGTCCATAGCCCATCGTGCCAAGGCCACCGCTGGTGAGCCATTTGTTCGGGCCGAAAAATCCGAAATACTGCGCGGCCCACATTTGGTGCTGGCCAACCTCAGTGGTGATGATCGGGTCGCGATCTTTGGTGAGAGCGAACAACCGTTCGACAGCCTTTTGCGGCATCAAATCGGAGGATCTTTCTGGATAGGCGAGGCTTTCTCGCGCTTTCCAGCCATCAATCCGGGCTTTCCATTCGGAGAGATCTTGCGCGGGTCGGTTGCCCCACGCTTCGATCAATTGATCCAGAACATCGCCGCAATCGCCAATGATCGGCAGGTCGACAGGCACTGTCTTGTTGATAGAGCTGCGATCGATGTCGATGTGAATTTTTGTGGACATTGGGCTGAACGCATCGAGCCGACCAGTGACCCGGTCGTCAAAGCGTGCGCCGATGCAGACCATCACATCGCAGCGGTTCATCGCCAAATTGGCCTCATAGGTTCCGTGCATCCCCAGCATACCAAGCCAATCGTCATGATCGGCAGGAAAGGCACCAAGCCCCATCAGCGTGGATGTTACCGGCGCGCCGGTTAGCTCTTGAAGTTTGCGAAGTTTTTCGGTCGCTTGCGGGCCAGAATTGATAACCCCTCCGCCGGTGTAAAAGATTGGCGATTTGGCGTTGGCGATCAATTCGATAGCCTTGGCAATTCCCTTCTCATCACCGCGCGTCTGAACCTTGTAGCGCTGGTTGCGCTCGAGTTTGTCGCCTAGCCATTCTGCGCTGGCGACTTGCACGTTCTTGGGAATATCGATCACGACGGGCCCAGGGCGTCCGGTTGTCGCGATTTCGAAGGCTTCTTCGATCGTCGCGGCCAAGGATTCCGGGTCTTTCACAAGGTAATTGTGTTTGCAGCAATGCCGCGTGATCCCGACTGTGTCCGCCTCTTGAAACGCGTCCGATCCGATCAGGTTGGTTGCAACTTGGCCTGTGATGACGACCATCGGAATGGAATCCATAAACGCATCAGCAATACCGGTCACGGCGTTGGTTGCCCCGGGGCCGGAGGTGACGAGAACAACACCAGGCTTTCCGGTCGAACGGGCATAGCCCTCCGCAGCGTGCGCCGCACCTGCTTCGTGGCGGACGAGAATGTGGCGGATGCGCGCATCCTCAAACAACGTGTCGTAGATGGGCAGCACCGCGCCGCCCGGGTATCCGAACACGAATTCGACGCCTTGCTGAACAAGGCTTTCAACCAATATTTCTGCGCCGCTTTTTTCGCTGCTCACGGGGAATATCCTGAAATTTCTATACGGTGATTCATATGCACGACCGAGCGTGGGCTATGAGACATTTTCTAATAGGTCAACCTTTAAGATTGTAATAAACGATCAAAATGATTGATCAATGAATCTGAATCTGACTCGTTTGAACTCCATTCTTGCGGAAACTGGTTGCCGAACCACGTATATTGTCGCTTTGCATAATTGCGTGTCGCCTGCTGACCAGCGGCAATCGCTTGATCGCGCGAAAGTTCACCTTTCTGCCATGCTCCGATTTCGCGGACCCCGATGGCGCGCATTACCGGCAATGCAGGATCAAGTTTGCGCGCAAGCAAAGCTGTGACTTCCTCTACCGCCCCTCCATCCAGCATATGTACAAAACGACGATCGCACCGTTCATAGAGCCAGTCACGATCTGGTTTCAGGATCATTGGGTAGAGGTCAATCTGATCGCCGATCCCGCCTTCCAACCTAGCCTGCCAATGGGAGAGAGGATGGCCAGTAGAGCGCACGACTTCTAGCGCGCGGCCAATCCGCTGTGCGTCCTTCGGCTTTAGCTGTGTTGCGCGGGCAGGGTCTTCGGTTTGCAAGGCGGCGTATGCCTCTGCCGTAGCCATCTCGCGAACCTCGTTGCGGATGGCCGGATCAATTGCGGGGATGGGGGCGATCCCTTCCAGCAGGATCTTGATGTACATGCCTGTGCCGCCAACAAGGATTGGCAGGGACTTTTGCGCATGCGCCTCGGCAATTGCGGTTTTTGCCCGTTCGGCCCAATCCGCCGCGGAACACGCCTCTGCACCGTCCCATGCGCCATATAGCCGGTGCGGCACGGCCTGCATCTCATCGTCGCTGGGGGCTGCCGAGAGGATCGGAATACCGCGGTAGACCTGCACGCTGTCGGCGTTGATGATGACAGATTTTCTTTTCTGTGCCTCAAGCAATTCTGCCAGTTTCAGCGCCAATCCGCTCTTGCCGCTCGCCGTTGGCCCTGCAATGAGCGCGACGGGTGGCTTCTCGTGCCGCTTGCTTTCTGGAGTTTGCTGAGTGCTCATCGCCCGTCTGATAGCAGATCGCACCGATCTGTTGAGCCAAATCGAAGCGCTCAAACATTCGCTTGAGAGCGAAGGGCTGATGATGTCCGCCAATGCAGAGGATTGCGGCGATCAGGTGCTGTTGGAAGTGCAAACGTTTGACGGGTCTGCGGGTATGCTCCGCGCGGCGATTGAAAGCGTCTTTCCCAACGCGGACAAGCTGATCGCCAGCGAGGCGATCTCAATCCCGCGCGTGTTCGTGTCCGATATGGACTCAACCATGATCGCGGAGGAATGTATTGATGAATTGGCTGACTTCGCCGGGTTGAAAGACCGTGTTTCCAACATCACAGAGCGGGCAATGCAGGGTGAGCTGGATTTTGAAGAAGCCTTGCGCGAACGCGTAAAATTGCTCGCTGGGTTGGATGAAGCAGCGATAGCGGAGTGCCTCAAAACGCGCATCTCACTGATGCCAGGCGCGCGCGCACTGGTTCAAACTTTGCGCGCCAAAGGGTGCCGGACAGTCTTGGTCACCGGTGGATTTCATCATTTTGCCGATCCGATCGCAGCGCAAATCGGTTTTGAACGGGTTGTTGGCAACAATTTGGAAGTTGTAGATGGTAAGCTCACCGGCCACCTGCTCGGCTCCATCACGGACAGTGCGGTTAAGAAGGCCGTGCTGGCTGAAGAGGCCGGAACGATGCCCGCCGGATCAACGTCGCTTGCCACGGGTGATGGGGCCAACGATATTCCGATGCTGCAAGCGGCGGATTTCGGCTTTGCCTATCATGCGAAGGAAAAGGCTCGCACAGCGTCCAATGGCCAAATCGAAATGGGCGATCTCACCAATGTGCTGCATCTTCTCGGCATTCCCGAGAGCGATTGGGTTCTAGAATAGGGCTTAGAGCCAGCTCGCAATTTGACTGAGCGGTTTTTTGCGGGTGGCGTGGACCGGAACCGTCGCATCCGCCGCCGGATGGCCCACCACCACAACCATTAGCGGCTTCTCATGCTCTGGTCTGCCGCAGAGATCGCGAAGGAAGCCCATGGGCGAGGGCGTGTGCGTCAGGGTGGCAAGGCCCGCCTCATGCAATGT